>NZ_JBSGBF010000003.1:0-188908 GCF_053601115.1 Streptomyces sp. NPDC004788 | reverse complement strand
GCCTCCGCGTCGCGGACGTCCGCGACGCGGAGGCCCACGACAGGGCCAGCTCCGCCCACACCGTCTTCCGAGGCACGGGCCCGCTCCGCACGCCCCAACTCCGCGCGAACCCCTCGACGACCAGCAGCCCCCGGCCGCCCCCGCGTCGCGGCAACCGGTCACCCCGTGTGTCCGTGACCTCGATCCGGAGCGTGGTCTCTGCGGCGAGCAGCGCGAGGTGGAAGTCCCGGCCCGCGACATGGCCGTGCGTCACGGCGTTCGCGGCGAGCTCGCCGACGATCTGGGCCGCCGGCTCCGCCGCGTACGCCAGATCCCAGGAACGCAGCTGCTCCATGGCGAGCAGGCGAGCGAGCCGCGCGCCGCGTCGCGTGGCGGAGAGCTGGATTCCGAATTGGCGTGCAGACGCCAAGAGTTGAGTGGGTTCCTGATTCATGTCACTCAGCGTGGCGGTGTCTGCTTACGCTGCCCATCGAACAGGCCCTTACGTACGGTTACTGTCCCGCGACTGTCCGGTGCTGTCCTGACTGTCTCGCGCGGCGCGTCGGGTAGGGCTCGGCCGAAGGAGGTGGGCGCGCAATGAGCGTGAACGAAGAGGTGGACGGCGCGGGGGCGGAAGACGCGGGCTGGGAGGTGGAGCCGGGCGACGAATCGGGTGCGGCGGTCGTGGCGGCGGTGGGCCGCCAGCTGAAGCTGTGGCGGGAGGCCAAAGGGCTGAGCGCGCCCGAGTTCGGATCGCTGGTCGGCTACGGCGAGGACATGATCCGCAAAATCGAGCGCGGGGACCGCATCCCGCGCCCTGAGTACCTGGACAGGGTGGACGGGGCGGTGGGAGCCGGCGGGGTCGTCTCGGGAATGAAGAAGGATCTGGAGGAGGTGCGCTACCCGAAGAGACTGCGCAGCCTGGCGAAGATGGAGGCTCGGGCGGTCGAGTTCTGCATGTACACCAACTTCGACATCCACGGTCTACTGGAAACCGACGAGTTCTCGCGGGCGGTCCTGCAGACCTGGCGCCCGGCGTACGAGCAGGAGGAGCTGGAGCGCTACTTGGCGGCGCGAGTGGCACGCCGCTCGGTGCTGGAGAAGAGCCCGCCGCCCGAGTTCAGCTTCATCCAGGAGGAGGTGTCGCTGCGACGGCCCGTCGGGGGAAGAATGGTGCTGCGTCGTCAGCTTGAGCATCTGCTGGAGGTGGGCGAGTTGCCCAACGTCGATATCCAGGTGATGCCGACCGAGCGCGCCGACCACCCCGGGGCGGGTGGTCGCATCGCGCTCCTGAAGTTCGAGGACGGTACGGCGGTGGGGCGGATGGACCGGGACTTCGGCGGTCGCCCGGTCTCTGACCTCAAACGACTCCGGATCTTGGAGCTGCGCTATGGCATCATCCGCTCCAAGGCCCTCACTCCGGCGGAGTCACGGGACTTCATCGAACAACTGCTGGGAGAGACATGATCGGCAATCCCGAACCCGACTGGTTCAAGAGCAGCTACAGCGACGGCGCCAACGGCAACGACTGCGTCGAGGTCGCCAACACCCCCGGCACCGTTCACGTCCGTGACTCCAAGGACGCCGACGGCGCCCGCCTCGCCTTCGGCCCCGGCGCCTGGGCCGGGTTCGTCGCGTACGCCTCCGGCGAGTAACCGCCGTACACGCGAAGGCCCGGCTTGACGCTCAAGCCGGGCCTCCTGTGTCGTTCGGGTCAGTCGGCGGTCAGCTTTCGAGCAGGGCGATGCGGATCGCGCGCTCCACGTGGTTCGCCGCGTTGAAGTGGCCCTCGGCGTTGGGGTGGACCAGGGTGACGCGCTTGCCGATCAGGCCGCAGTTCAGCTCCGTGCCGGGGAGGGAGGCGGGCCAGTAGTCCGGGGCGTTGCCGCAGATGCCCTCGACCCACTTGGTGTCCGCGGGCTGGCAGACGTCGTGGCCCACGCTGGAGGAGTAGACGTCGACGTAGTGGTCGCCGAAGAAGTTCGTGACCCGCTGGATCGTGTTGTTCAGCTGCTTGAGCACGTCGTCACGGAGCCAGTCGACGTCGGCGTGGGTGATCGGGCCGAGCTCGGTGAGGGAGAGGCGGTTGCAGTCGCCGGCGTCGTCCGGCAGGACGGCCGGGTAGCCGACGGTGATCACCTTGGCGTTGGGCGCGGCCTGGTGCACCTGGGCCAGCATCTCGACGTACTCGTGCTGGACCCGGGCGAGCTTGTCCTGGATGCTCTCCTCGCCCTCCGGCGGGTTGGTGTAGTGCTCGCGGCAGGACTTGCCGGTCCTGCCGTCTTCGAGACACTTCAGGAGCATGCCGCCGAAGGGCAGGCTGTTGCCGCCGACGCCGATGGTGACGACGTCGGTCCCGTCACCCAGCTTGGCCCGCGTGATCTGCGTGTCCACCGCGGGCCAGCCGCCCTCCGGAGGCTGTACGGGGCTGATCGGCGTCTGCTTGTCCTTGGCGATGTGGGCGATGGTGGCGTTGCCGCAGCTGGCGTTGGTCAGGTTGACGGGCTTGCCCGGCGGGAACTCGTCGAGCTCCCGCTCGACGAGGCCGGGGTAGGCGTCGGTCGTGCGGTCGCAGCCGTCCCGTGACGCGTCGCCCAGCGGGGGCGACGGATCGCCGACGAAGCCGCCGGCGGTGTACGAGTCGCCCAGCGCGGCCCACTCGTACTGGTCGGCCGCGCCGGCGGAGCCGGAGGGCACGAGTGCGGCCGCGGCCAGCGTGAGCCCGACGACCAGGGCTCGTGTGCGCAGGCGGAAGACAGGGTGTCGCATGGATCCTCCAGGGATCGGCGGAAGACGCCCGGGGCTGGAAAGCGCAGCCGGGCGGAGTCACCTCGTCCAAGATCATCCAGGTCCTCGGGCCGCCACTTCGACGAATCGGGCCTATCGCCCCCGATCGAGCTAAATGATCAGATTTTTCGCCGTCGCGTCGTCGTGCAGCCGCACATGCCGAAGGCCCGGCTTGAGTCCCAAGCCGGGCCAAGGCCGCCGTTCGAGGTCAGAGGCTCCGCATGAGCAGGCTGCCCAGCGCGCCCGGCTCGGACGAGAAGTAGTACTCGCGGATGGCGCGGAGGTACTCCTGGCGCGAGATCTCGCCGTCCCCGTCCGTGTCCAGCTGGACGAACACGTCCATTGCCTCCGGCGCGTCGGTCTTCCACACGTCCCTCATGAGGCGGTCGAACTCGTTCTTGCCGATCATGTTGTCGCCGTCGAGGTCGATCACGTCGAACGTCGCGTGGCCCAGGCCGTCGGCCACGTTGATCCGGCTGGTGTCGACGACCGCGAAGCGGTTGGCCATGACGAACTGGTCCTTCGTGAGCCGGTCGCTGTTCGCGCCCGAGTGCCGCAGCAGCTCCAGCCAGTACATCTGGTAGGCGGCCTGGAGCCCCCGGGCCCGGCGGTCGTTCTTGTCGATCTTGTACGCCTCGATGTAGCGGTCGACGAGCTTCTGGTAGTCCGACCAGTCGAGGTAGCCGTCCTGGTCGGCGTCCTTGCTGTCGAACTCGCGCTCGAGCTTGGCGGTGATGACGTCCGTGGTCATGGGGCGTCGAATCCTTTCGGGATCTCGTGTTGCCGGGCGCCCTCAGCATGGGGTGGGACCTCCCGGCGTACCGCCGAACGGCACGTTTGCCACCCGATCCAGTGATCACTTTCGAGCCGTGGCCGAACGTGCCGGGTCAGCGCGGTGATCCGGAAGAAACGGCCTGTTCGCGCACGTCGTGCCCGGCGCCCGTGACGATGAGTGAGACGTTCTGGCCGCCGAAGCCGAACGAGTTGCTGAGCACGGCTTCCTGGGGGGTGTCCCGGCGCTCCGCGACGACGTCGAGGTCGATGTCGGGGTCGACGCCGGCCGTGGTGAGGTTGCGGGTCGGCGGGATGACGCCGTGCTTCACGCTGAGGACGGCGACGAGCGCTTCGATCGCGCCGGCGGCGCCGAAGAGATGGCCGAGTGCCGCCTTGGGGGCCGTCACGGTGGCACCGGGGCCGAACACCTCACCGATGGCTCGTGCCTCGGCGGCGTCGCCGACCGGGGTTCCGGTGGCGTGGGCGTTGATGTGGCTGATCTGCCCGGGAGTCAGGCCGGCCTGTGTGAGGGCCTTCCGCATGGCCGTGATCTGGCCGGAGCCGTCGGGGGCGGGCGCCGTGATGTGGTGGGCGTCGGCGGCGATGCCGGCGCCCGCGAGCACCGCGTGGACGCGCCCGCCTCGGGCGGCGGCGTGCTCGGCGCTTTCGAGCACCACGACGGCGGCGCCTTCGCCGAGCACGAATCCGCTGCGGTCCGCGGCGAACGGCCGGGACGCCGATGCGGGTTCGGCGGTGTGTCGTGACAGCGCTTGCGCCTGGGCGAAGCCGGCGACGGTGATCGGGGTGATCGCGGCCTCGGTGCCGCCCGCGATGACCACGTCCGCCTCGCCGGCGCGGATGAGCCTGGCGCCCAGGGCGATCGCCTCGGCGCCGGAGGAACATGCCGAGACGGGCGTGTAGACCCCGGCCCGGGCGCCGTATTCGATGCTGATCAGCGCCGCCGCCGCATTGGGCATGAGCATCGGCACCGTGCGCGGCGAGACGCGCCGCGTCCCGGACGTCTCCAGGACGTCGTCCTGCTCCAGCAGTGTGCGTACGCCGCCGATGCCCGTGCCGATCGCCGACGTGAGCCGGTCCGGGTCGACGGCCGGGGCGCCGGCGTCGGCCCAGGCTTCGGCCGCCGCGACGAGGGCCGCCTGCTGCGAGCGGTCGAGCCGCCTGGCCCGCGCCGGCGGCAGCGCGGCGGCCGGGTCGGTCGCCAGGGTCCCGGCGACGGTGTCCTCGTGGTCCGGCAGGGCGCCGGCGCGGATGCCGGACTCGCCCGCGAGCAGGGCCTTCCAGGTGGACTCCACGTCTCCGCCGAGCGGCGTGATCGCGCCGAGTCCGGTCACGACGACTTCGGTCCGGTGCATGCCCTTCGACCTTTCTTGTATGCGATACAAGCGAACGGGTCTTGTTGTATCACATACAATTCCGACGTGGAGAAGAAGCGAACCGAGGCTCGACGCGACCGTGGCCGCGCGACGAGGCGCCGGCTGATCGAGGCGACCGCACGGCTCTGCGAGGAGCGGCCCGGCACCGAGGTGAGCGTCGCGGAGATCGCGAACGCGGCAGGCGCCTTCCCCAATCAGGTCACCTACTACTTCGGCTCCAAGGACTCGCTGCTCGTGCACGCCGCGTTCCTCGGCCTGCTGCACGACGCCCGACGGATCGAGCGCATCGGCCGCCAGGCTCCCGACGCGGCGACGTTCCGGCGCAACGTCGCCCGCGCCGTACTGGCCATGCCCTCGTTGCCCTCGGTCGCGCGAGCGCTCGCCGCCGCGATCTCCAAGCCCGACCTCGCCCCCGTGGTCGACCGGCACCTGCAGCTGCTCTTCCGGCAGTCCGAGCGCTATGTGGGCCAGCTCATCGACGGGCGTGGCTGGAGCGTCCGTCGACCGCTCGGCGTGGAGGCCAGGACGTTCTGGAGCACCGCGCTCGGCGCGGTGCTGCTCGTGCGCGCCGGCGCGCACGGCACCGTCGCGGACCTCGACCTCGCAGGGGCATTGACCATCCACGACGAGGCCGAGCCGCTGCGGTGATCGCGGCGTTCGCGTGTCAGCCGTTTCCGCCGTGACCGCCGACCGCAGTGACCGCCGACCGCAGTGACCGCCGTGACCGCCGACCGCAGTGACCGATGTTTCCGCCGGGACGGCGTGACGGTGTGACCACGTGACCGCCGTGACCACGTGACCGCCGTGACCACGTGGCCGCCGTGACCGCCGTGACCACCGCCGCCCGAGCGGTGCTAGCCCTTTCGGCGGGCCAGCGCCCGGCCGCCGAGCGCCGTCGCCACGACGCCGACGATCAGCGCCACGTACGCGCCGCCCAGGCCGTTGCCCGTGCCCAGGCCGCCGTCGGCCGTGGCGGCGACCACGGCGCCGAGGACGATGCCGATCAGGCCCGCCGCGACGGCGAGCGCCGGACGGCGGCCGCGCCAGGCGAGCCCCACGCCCGCCAGCGCGATCAGCGCGCCCGTGGAGGCGCCGATGCGGCCGGGGCCGAAGGAGTAGACGGAGACGGCGAGTTCGGTCATGGCGGACATGGGTTCCTCTTCCTCGTACGGCGGACCTGGAGATGTCCGGATCATGTCCGGCCGGCCCCGCCCCGCGCGTCCGGCGGCCGCAGACACTTCCGGCTGCTGCGGCTGCGGTAGTGCCGCCCGGAAGTACCGCGGGTGCGGTAGGGACCCGGCCGTGTGCGGGCGGTTAGGGTGCGGCGCATGAAGGCAGGGGTCTGGGCGCGGTACGGGGACGGGGCCGTCGCCGTCGGCGTGGCGGCGGTGCTCGTGGCCACCGGGTTCGCGGCCGGGAAGCCCGGGCACGCGGTCGGGCACGTGGCCGGGTACGGGGTCGGATACGCGGCCGGGTACGGGCTCCTCGCCGCCGGCGGGCTCGCGCTCGCCGCCCGTACGCGCGCGCCCCGCGCCGTACTGGCCGTCACGGGGGCGTGTGCGGTCGGCTATCAGGCTGCCGGGTTCGACGTACCGGCCGTGGCGTACCTCTTCGCGGTGTACGCGGCCGTACGGGCCGGGCACCGCACGCTCACCGTCGCCGCGAGCGTCGCCATGCTCGCCGTACTCCCGCTCGCCGCCGTCGCGTCCGGGCTGCACGACGCCGGCGCGGCGTTCGCGCAGGCGCGCGGGGCCCTGGAGATCGCGTGGCTGATCGCGGCCGGGGCGGCGGGGGAGGCGTTGCGGCAGGCGGAGCGGCGGGCGGACGAGGCCGAGCGGACGCGGGAGGAGACGGCCAGGCGCCGGGCCGACGAGGAACGGCTGCGGATCGCACGGGAGTTGCACGACTCGCTCACCCACCAGATCTCGGTGATCAAGGTGCAGGCGGAGGTGGCCGTGCACGTGGCCCGGCGGCGCGGCGAGGAGGTGCCGCCCGCGCTGCTCGCCATCCAGGAGGCGGGGCGCGAGGCGAACCGGGAGCTGAGGGCCACGCTGGAGGCGCTGCGGGACGACGACACCGCGCCGCCGCGCGGGCTCGACGACGTACCCGAACTGGTCGAGAAGGCGCGGGCGTTCGGACTTGAGGCCAGTCTGACGGTGCGGGGGCGTCCCGAGGACGTGCCGGCGGCGGTGGACCGGACCGTGTACCGGATCGTGCAGGAGTCGCTGACGAACGTGGCCCGGCACGCGGAGGCCGCGACGACGGCGTCCGTGCGGATCGACTGGCGGGCGGACGCGGTCGCCGTCCGGGTCGATGACGACGGCAGGGGCGGGAAGGCCGTGGCGCCCGGCCTCGGGCTGCTCGGGATGCGCGAGCGCGTGACGGCCCTCGGCGGGCGGCTGCGCGCCGAACCGCGCGCCGGCGGCGGCTTCACCGTACAGGCCGAACTGCCCGTGGGGCGCGCGTCGTGATCCGGGTCCTGCTCGTCGACGACCAGCCCCTCATCCGCAGCGGCTTCCGCGCGCTCCTCGACCTGGAGGACGACATCGAGGTGGTCGCGGAAGCGGCGGACGGCGCGCAGGGGCTGGCCCTGGCGCGGGCGCACGTGCCGGACGTGGCGCTCGTCGACATCCGCATGCCCTTCGTGGACGGCATCGAGGCGACCCGGCGGATCGCCGCCGACCCGGCCCTCGCGGCCGTCCACGTCGTCATCCTGACGAACTACGGCATGGACGAGTACGTCCTCGACGCGCTGCGGGCCGGGGCCGCGGGCTTCCTGGTCAAGGACGTGATGCCCGAGGACTTCCTGCACGCGGTCCGCGTCGCGGCGCGCGGCGACGCGCTGCTCGCGCCGTCGATCACGCGCAGACTGATCGACCGGTACGTCACCCAGCCGCCTCCGGGGGGTGCCGTCGGCCAGGGTCTTGAGGAGCTGACCGGGCGGGAGCGGGAAGCGGTGGTCCTGGTCGCGCGCGGCCTTTCGAACGACGAGATCGCCGGCCGGATGGTGATCAGCCCGCTGACCGCGAAGACGCACGTGAACCGGGCGATGGCGAAGCTGGGGGTGCGGGACCGGGCGCAACTGGTCGTGCTGGCCTACGAGTCGGGGGTGGTGGTGGCGGGCGGGGGCGCGGGATAGCGCGTCGGCGGGATGGGGCGGAGGGGTGGCGCGCCGCCCGAAACCCCTAGCCGGCAGCGCGTCGTCCGGGTCGGGCTGACGGTGGTGCGCCGCGCGTGTCCTCCAGCCGGCAGCGCGTCGTCCGAAAGCCGCCAGCGGCAGCGCCGCCGCTTCGTGACCCTGGAGCCATGACTACCGCGTACACCCCGCTCCCCGTCCCGCCCGCCGCCCTCGCCGAACTGCGCCGCACCGACGACGCCGGCCGGCCCTGCGTCCCGTACACCGCCGCCACCGAGGACGACGGCGTCGGCAGCCCCCTGCGCTGCTGCCTCCGGCCCGTCGCGCCGGGCGAGCGGATCGCGCTCGTCTCGTACGCGCCGCTGCGGCGCTGGGCGGGCGAGACGGGGGCCGAGCCCGGTGCGTACGACGAGCAGGGGCCCGTCTTCATCCACGCGGAGCCCTGCGAGGGCCCGGCGGCGGGCTCCGCCTCGTACCCCTTCGACCGGCCCGGCGCCCTGCGCACCCTGCGGCGGTACGACTCCGGCGGCCGGATCGTCGGCGGGCGGCTCCTGGAGATCCCGGAGGCGGCCACGGAGGGGTTCGACCGGGCGTTCGCGGAGGCGTTCGCGGATCCGGCGGTCGCGCTCGTGCACGTACGGGCCGTGGAATACGGCTGCTTCCAGTTCGAGGTGCGGCGCTAGGGTCGCCGTATGGCGAACGAGTTCACCCGATTCAGTGACGCTTTCTTCCTGGAGGCCGAACGGCACGCCGCCTGGGGCGCCGCCCAGCTGGAGGCCCTGACGTCCTTCCTGCCCGACGGGCCGTGGTCGGCCGACCTGGAGGCGTGCCGCTACCGGCAGGGCGGGCCGCAGGGCGAGGTGGAGCTGCGGGTCGCCGTGCTCGGCTCGTACGACATGGACGCGCGGTCGTGGCTGTGGGGCTGGGCGAACCCGGGGCTCCAGGGCGCCGAGGTGGTCGCCCTGACCAGCGCGATCGCGCGGTACGGGCGGGTGTACGGCATCGCCGAGCTCAGCGAGCCGGAACTCGACCTGTCCGGCTTCGCCGACCCGCGCCGCGCCGCCGAGATGCTCGCCTTCGTCGGCATGGGCGTCGCCGACGCCCCCGGCTACATCGGCGCCCCCGCCGGTCCCGGCACCCAGGTCTACTTCCTCCCCGACGACCCCCAGGTCCCGCGCCCCGCCCTGGACGCGATCACCCTGCCGCGCCACCTCCTCACCGGCGCCGGTCTCATCGGCCACGCGCCGCGCGAGGTCGTGGCCGGCTACTTCGACCACCACGGCGCGCCGTGGGAGGAGGCGGCGGACGGCCGGATCGTCGCGGAGCTGCCGGACGGGACGGCGGCGGAGGTCGAGTTCGACGAGCTGGGGCGGATCGCGGGCGTGCGGGCCGTGGCCCGGCCGTGACGGTGTGGGGCGACGTGCGGGCGCGGGTACGGCTGCTCGCGGACCGCGACCCCGAGTGTGCGCGGTTCGGCGCGGACACGCACCGGTACGCGCTCCGGCCGCCGCTGCCCGAGGCGGCGATCCGCCGCTTCGAGGCCGCGCACGGCATCGCGCTGCCGCCGGCCTACCGGGCGTTCGTCGCCGAGGCCGGCGACGGCCCGGCGGGGCCCGGCCACGGGCTGATGCCGCTGACCGAGCCCCGGCCGGAGGCCGACGAAGCCGAGGCCGACGACCAGTGGGCCGTCGACGCCGAGTGGCGCGAGGACCGGCGGCCCGGCCGCCTCGCCACGCCCTTCGCACTCACCGAGCCGCTGCCCGGGCCTCTCCGGGTCCGGCCCGAGTCGCTGACCCCGGGCACGCTGACGCTCGCGGAGCTGGGCTGCGGAACGTTCGACCGCCTCGTCGTCAACGGCCCGCGGGCGGGCGAGGTCTGGCACCTCGACCCGGACTGGGGCGGCTTCGTGCCGCGGCACGCGGACTTCCGGTCCTGGTACGAGGAGTGGCTGGACGCGGCGTGACGCGGTGGCCCGGGAGCCCGGGAGCCGGGTCAGTGCACGCAGAACTCGTTGCCCTCCGGGTCCCGCATCACCGTCCAGGTCCCGCCCGGCTCCGCCACCTCGCGCAGTACGGTCGCGCCCAGGCCCTCCAGGCGGGCGACCTCCTTCTCCCGGGTGCCCGGAGCTGGGTGCAGGTCGAGGTGGAGGCGGTTCTTGCCGGTCTTCGGTTCCGGGACGCGCTGGAAGAGGATGCGGTGGCCCAGGCCGGTGTCGGTGGCCGGGTCGAAGGGGTCGTCGGGGTGGCGGACCGCGGCGAGGTCGCGCCAGGCGGGGTGGCCGTCGACGGTGAGGGTGGCCTCGGCGGGGACGGCGCCGGCGGCGAGCAGGCGGGTGACGAGGGGGCCGTGGTCCTCGAGGTGGTAGTCGAGGGCGGCGGCCCAGAAGGCGGCCTGGGCGTGCGGGTCGGCCGTGTCGATGACGAGCTTCCAGTGGAGTGCGGTCATGCAGCTCTTTATAGACCGGCTGCCCGCCCGGCGAGCCGGTGATCTGCGACGGAAGTCACGCTCTCGGCGCGGCGACCCGCACCTAATGTGGAGGGATGAACGATTCGCCCGGCTGCCCGCTGGTCGGCGTCGCCGCCACGTACATGCCCCGGCTCTCGGAGTTCGCCTTCGAGCCGGGCCTCGTGGCCGCCGTCGACCAGCACGCGGCGGCCGTGCGCGACGCCCTCGTACCCGCCCAGCGCGGCCCGCAGGGCGTGCCGCAGGCCGGCACCGTGCGCCGCGAGGAGCTCGCGGACTACGTGCTCGGCTTCACGGACCGGCTGGCCGAGGCCGACTGGGTGGAGCCGGTCGGCCACGACTTCGCCACCCTGCGCCTGACGGCCGTGTGCTGGCTGATCCGCGAGTACGACCTGCTGGCGGCCTAGCCCGCGGGCTTTTCAGGACTGCGCGGAAAGCGGGGCCGCCTCGGGCTCGGCTCCGGGTTCGGCTCCGGCTTCGGTGGAAGCCGCTGCCACCACCGCTGCCGCCTCCGCCTTCGCCACCTCCACCTGCGCCCGGCTCCGGCGCGCCGTCCGCAGCGCGTCCCAGCTGAGCACCGTCAGCGCGAGCCACACCAGCGAGAAGCCCGCCCAGCGCTCCGCCGGCATCGCCTCATGGAAGTAGAGGACGCCGAGCAGGAACTGGAAGACCGGCGCCAGGTACTGCAGCAGGCCGAGCGTCGACAGCGGCACGCGGATCGCCGCCGCCCCGAAGCAGACCAGCGGGATCGCCGTCACCAGACCGGTCGAGGCGAGCAGCAGCGCGTGGCCCGTGCCGTGCGCGCCGAAGGCCATCTCGCCGTGGCTGCCGAGCCACAGCAGATAGCCGAGCGCGGGCAGGAACTGCACGGCGGTCTCGGCGGCGAGCGATTCCAGGCCGCCGATGTTCACCTGCTTCTTCACCAGGCCGTACGTCGCGAAGGAGAAGGCCAGGGTGAGCGAGATCCACGGCGGCCGGCCGGCGCCGACCGCCAGCACGACGACCGCCGCGAAGCCGATGCCGACCGCCACCCACTGCGCCGGGCGCAGCCGCTCCTTGAGGACGAGGACGCCGAGGGCGATGGTGACGAGCGGGTTGATGAAGTAGCCGAGGGACGACTCGACGACCCGGCCGTTGTTGACGGCCCAGATGTAGAGGCCCCAGTTCACGCTGATCACGGCCGCGGCCACGGTGATCAGGGCGAGCTTGCGCGGGCTGCGCGCCAGCTCCCGTATCCAGTCCCAGCGGCGCAGCGCGAGCAGCGCGAGGCCGACGACGGCGAGCGACCAGACCATCCGGTGGGCCAGGATCTCGACGGCTCCGGCCGGCTTGACCAGCGGCCAGAAGAGCGGGACCAGTCCCCACATGCCGTAGGCGCCGATCCCGTAGAGCAGTCCTGCTCGTGTCTCTCTGTCCTTCGTCCCGCTCTTCGTCTCCACCGGACCTCCCGCCCTGCGCCGCGCTGTCCCGTCGAAGGTAGCGCCGCGCGGGGCAGGCTGTCATGTCCGTATCGCCATACGGTCCTTACGGATCAAGGAGGCGGGTGAGGGGTCGGCTCACGAGGCCGCGAGCGCGTCCTTGATCGTCTCGGCGATCGGGGTGGTCGGGCGGCCGATCAGCCGGGTCAGGTCGTCGCCGCGCGCCGCCAGCTCGCCGCGCGCCACGGCCTCGTCGATGTCGACCAGGATCTCGGCGAAGGGCTGCGGCACCCCGGCGCCGACGAGGATCTCCAGGTGCGCGGCGGCGGGCACGTCCGAGTACGTGATCTCCTGGCCGGACTGCCGGGCGACCTCGGCCGCGTACTCGGCGAACGACCACGAGACGTCGCCGTTCAGCTCGTACGCCCGGCCCAGGTGCTCGTCGAGCGGGCCGGTCAGCACGGCGGCGGCCGCGGCCGCGTAGTCGGCGCGCGCGGCCGAGGCGACCCGGCCTTCGCCGGCGTTGGCGACCACGGCGCCGTGGGCGAGGACGGGTGCGAGGTTGGCGGTGTAGTTCTCGGTGTACCAGCCGTTGCGGAGGAAGGTGTACGGCAGGCCCGAGTCGAGGATCGCCTGCTCGGTGCCCTTGTGCTCCTCGGCGAGGACGAGACCGGCCCCGGGGCCGCCCAGGATGCCGGTGTACGCGAGCTGGGCGACCCCGGCGGCCTTCGCGGCGCTCACGACGGCGGTGTGCTGCGCCACCCGCCGCCCGATCTCGTGGCCCGAGATCAGCAGTACCCGGTCGCCGGCCGCGAAGACGCCGGCCAGGGTCTCGGGCTTGTCGTAGTCGGCGACGCGCAGCTCGACCCCGCGCTCGGCCAGGTCGGCGGCCTTGGCCTTGTCGCGGACGACCGCGACGACGGACTCGGCGGGGACGCGGGTCAGCAGCTCGGCGATGACGAGGCGGCCGAGCTGTCCGGTGGCGCCGGTGACGACGATGCTCATGAGGTTCTCCCAGGGGTGCGAGGGGTCGGTCGAGCGGGTCTCCCTCCACCGTAGGGCGAGCACTAACTATTCGTAAGTACCCACTTTGAAGTAAGGTACTGGTATGGGAGTAAGTGAGAAGGTGCCGCCGATCATGCCGGTCGTGGTCGACGCCATGTGCCCGGAGCGCCGCGTCCTGGAGCACGTCACCAGCCGCTGGGCCGTCCTGATCCTGATCGCGCTGCGGGAGCGCTCGTACCGCTTCAGCGAGCTGCGCCGCGCGATCGGCGGTGTCAGCGAGAAGATGCTCACCCAGACCCTGCAGACGCTGGAGCGCGACGGCTTCGTCCACCGCGACGCCAAGCCCGTCATCCCGCCCCGCGTCGACTACAGCCTCACCGGCCTCGGCGCGGAGGCCGCCGGCCGGGTCTGGGAGCTCGCCCGGTGGACCGCGGGCAGCATCGACGCGGTGGAGGAGGCGCGCGTGCGTTACGACGCGATGCGCGAGACGTCCCAATGACGTCGCCAATGACGTTGTAGCGCCGCCCAGTTGATCCGCGGGGCCGTACGATCTCCTTCACCGGCTGGGGGTTCGCGCGAGAGACCGTGGGGGAAACATGGTGTACGCGTACGGAAGAGTGCTGCGCGCCGGTGCCGTCGTGGCGGCGGGCGCGCTGCTCGTGGCGGGCTGCTCGTCGGGCGGCGGCGGAGGCGACGGGAAGCCCTCGCGAGGAACACCGGGCGCGACCGGAACCGCCGCCCCGGCCCCGAGCGCCACGCCCACCGCGCTCGACTTCACCCCGGACCCGAAGCGCGTGCCGAAGAACGCCGCCGAGGCCCGGCGCCTCGCGCTGGCGATCGTGGCGGGGCCCGAGTCCTGGGGGCCCGACTACGTCAAGCGCAGCCCGTACCTCAGCGACCCCGGCTCCTGGCCGGTCCTCGACGCGAGCTGCGAGTGGGAGGTCGAGCGCCTGCCCGGCTCCGTCCTGGCCAGCGTCACCGCATACAGCGAGATCCCGGCCGCCGGCGGCAAGGGGCCGCTGCGCGTCGCCGCGACCGTCACCGTGCACCGCACCGAGACCGACGCCGACTGGGAGATGGCCGAGACCCTGGAGGAGGCGCTGCGCTGCCCCGACCAGCAGCTGCGCGAGGGCGAACGCATCACCAACCTCGGGTCCCTCGGCCTGCCGTACGGCAAGGGCGGCAACGCCCATGCCGCCGACTCCCTCGTCGAGAGCGGCTCCTACCTGAACGACGCCTTCAAGGGGCCGCAGCCGTACGGCTGGTACGAGACCCGCATCGGCCAGGTCACCCTCGCCACCAACGTCAAGGGCGCCCCCGGCCACACCGAGGACGTCACCACCCTCCTGACCCAGGCCCAGGTCACCATGGAGGCGCGTCTCAAGGCGCAGATGGGAGCCCAGTCGTGACCGTGAACCCCGGCGCGCTCCAGCCGCTCCTGCCGTCCGACCCCTCCACGATCGCCGGCTACCGGCTCCTCGGCCGCCTCGGCGCCGGCGGCATGGGCGTCGTCTACCTCGGCCGCACCGACACCGGCGCGCTCGCCGCCGTCAAGGTCACCCACGCCGACCAGGCCGACCAGGCCGACTTCCGGGCCCGCTTCCGCCGCGAGGTCGAGGCCGCCCGCCGGGTCGTCAGCCCCTGGGCCGTGCCCGTGACCGGCGCCGATCCCGACGCCCCCGAGCCGTGGATGGCCACCGCCTTCGTGCCGGGACCGTCCCTCGGCGAGGCGGTCCGCGAGCACGGGCCGCTGCCCGAGCGGAGCGTACGGATCCTCGGCGGCGCCGTCGCCCGGGCGCTCGCCGCCGTACACGCGGCCGGGCTCGTCCACCGGGACGTGAAGCCCGGCAACATCCTGCTCGCCGCCGACGGCCCCCGGCTCATCGACTTCGGCATCGCCCGCGTGACCGGCGAGACCGGGCTCACCTCGGCCGACATGGTCGTCGGCACGCCCGGTTTCCTCGCGCCCGAGCAGGCCGAGGCCCGCGCCGCCGAAATCGGCCCCGCCGCCGACGTCTTCGCCCTCGGCTGCCTGCTCGCCTTCGCGGCCACCGGCCGCCCGCCGTTCGGCACCGGCGCCCTGGACGCGCTGCTCTACCGGACGGTGCACGACGAGCCCGACCTCGCCGGCGTACCGGAGCCGCTGCTCGACCTCGTACGGCAGTGCCTCGCGAAGGAACCGGCCGCGCGCCCCACCGCCGAGGAGATCGCCGGCCGGCTCACCGAGGACACTCCCGGCGCCCCGGCCGACTGGCTGCCCGCACCCGTCGTCGCCACCATCGCCGCCCGCTCGGCGGCCATGCTGGCGCTCCCCGACATCGACCCGACCGCGCCCGGCACCGCGCCCGAGGCCGCCCCGGCCGGCCCCTCCCGACGCCGGCTCCTGCTCTACGCCGGTGCCGGTGCGGCGGTGCTCGCGGCCGGCGGCGGCGCCTTCGCCCTGATCGACCGGAACGACGACACCGGCGCCGACGGGAAGCACCCCACGCCCAAGGCCCGCGACACCTGGTCCATCGGTGTCCTCGCCGACCTCTCCGGGCCCGCCCAGGAGATCGGCCGGGCCCAGGAACGCGGTGCCCGGCTCGCCGTCGAGCGGTTCAACGCCGTGCACAAGGGCAAGCCCTTCACCCTCGAACTCAAGGTCTCCGACGACCGCGGCGACAGCGCCGGTGCCTTCGCCGCCGCCCGCCGGCTCACCTCCGACCCCTCCGTGATCGCCGTCCTCGGCCCCACCTCCGATGACACCGGCATCGCCGCGCTCCCCGCCTTCGAGGAGGCCGGCGTGCCGCTCCTCACCACCTCGGCGGGGTACAACCTCTTCACCCTGCGCGGCGAGACCGGCCCCCAGAACGCGACCGTGCTGCGCGCCATCCCGAGCCACTTCATGGCGGGCGCCTACCTCGCCCTGTCCACCACGCTGCTGCCGCAGGTCCGCCACCCCGGAATCCTCCAGGAACGCACCGACGACCAGTACAGCTGGCAGTACGTCAGCGGCGCCCGCTTCGGCTTCACACAGGCCGGTCTCAAGCCGCACTACCGGGTGATCCCGGGCCGGGCCACCGACTACCGCCGGATCATCGGCGAGATGATCGACGCCGGCATCGACACGTACGTCCACTGCGGTGTGCGCTCCACAGCCGTGCTCGCGGCCCGCGCCCTGAACGAACTCGGCTTCACCGGGCCCCGGTTCACCGGCCAGCACGTCTTCGGCTCGCAGTTCCTGAAGGAGGCCGGGAGCGCCGCCGAGGGCTGGTTCGTCTGCGCGCCCGTCATCGACCCCGTCCAGCGGGCCGCCGACACCAAACAGAAGCCCGCCGACCGGAAACTCACCCAGGAGTTCCTCGACGCCTACCGCAAGCGGTACAACACCACCCCGGACTTCTACACCGGCGAGTCCTTCGACGTGGTCAACCTGGTCACGTCCTGGCTCGCCAAGAGCGCCGCCAAGGGCCCGCTCACCCGCAAGGGCCTGTGGGATGCCCTGCGCAAGCAGACGTACACCGGGGCCATGGGCGGTTACCAGTTCGACCAGCACGGCGAACTCAAGGGCGTCGGCACCTTCATCTACAGCGTGCAGCAGGGGGCCTACAAGTTCATCGGCGCCGCCCCCGGCCAGCCCCAGAACAAGAAGAAGAGCTGACGGTGCAGCCGCTCAAGAAGGCCGACCCCTCAGTCATCGCCGGCTACCGGCTGCTCGGGCGGCTCGGCGCCGGCGGCATGGGCGTGGTCTACCTCGCCCGGTCCGCCGGCGGCGCGCTCGCCGCGCTCAAGCTGATCCGCGCCGAACACGCCGCCGACCCCGGCTTCCGGGCCCGCTTCCGCCGCGAAGCGACCACGGCCGAGACCATCACCGGCCGGTGGGTGGTCCGGGTCCTCGGCTCCGACCCGGAGGCCCGGGAGCCGTGGCTCGCCACCGAGTACGTGCCCGGGCCCTCGCTCGCCGAGGCCGTCGCCCTGCACGGCGCACTGCCCGAGGACACCGTCCGCGCGCTGGGCGCCCGGCTCGCCGCCGCCCTCGACGGCATGCACGCGGCCGGGCTCGTCCACCGCGACGTCAAGCCCGGCAACGTCCTGCTCGCCCTCGACGGGCCCCGGCTCATCGACTTCGGCATCGCCCGGGTCAGCGGCGCCACCGCGCTCACCGCCACCGACGCGATGATCGGCACGCCCGGCTTCCTCGCCCCCGAACAGGCCCGGATCGCGGGCGCCGGCGAGGTCGGCCCGGCCGCCGACGTCTTCTCCCTCGGCTGCGTGCTCGCGTACGCGCTGACCGGGCAGCGCCCCTTCGGTACGGGTGCGGTGGCCGCCGTGGTCTACCGCACCGTCCACGAGGAGCCCGACCTCGACGGCGTGCCGGACGCTCTGCTCCCGCTCGTCGCGGCCTGCCTCGCCAAGGACGCCGCCGACCGGCCGAGCGCCGCCGAGGTGCGGGACGCGCTCGGCCCGTACGAGGGAGCGGCGGCCGGCGACTGGCTGCCGCCCGGGCTGCCCGCGCTGATCGCCCAGCGCTCGTCGCGGGTCCTCGACCTGCCGGTCGCCGACCCGACCATGCTCAACCCCGGGGAGCCGCAGGGGACTTCGCGACGCCGCTTCCTGGTCCTCGGCGGCGCCGGGGCCGTCGCAGGCGCGGGCGGCCTCACCGCCTGGCTGCTGGGCCGCGACCCGGCCGGAACGGGCGGCGGCGCCGGCGGAGGCACGGCGGCGCCGCGAACGGCGTACACGCTCGGCGTGCTCACCGATCTCAGCGGCCCCGGCAAGGCGGACGGGCGCGCCCAGGAGCGCGGCCTTCGCCTCGCCGCGGAGACCTTCAACGCCGGCGCGGACCGGCCCTTCGACCTGGTGCTCAAGGTGACGGACGACGGCGGGGACCCGAAGCGGGCCGCCGCCGGCGCCCGCGAACTGCTCAAGGATCCGGCCCTGGTCGCCGTGCTCGGCCCGACGACCGCCGGCACGGCCGTGGCCGCGACGGACGCGCTCGTCGACGGGAAGGTGCCGGTGCTGAGCGTGATGGCGGCGGTCCCCTCCGAGACGACGATCCGGGGCCAGACGCCGGATCTGCGCACGTACTTCGAGGCGCGGCCCAACTCCCTGACGATGATCGGGCCCTTCGGCCGCTACCTCTCCGAGCACCACCGGGGGCGCACCGCGGTCGTCGAGGACCGGGCGGGCGGCGACTACGGCTGGCTCGCCGCCCAGAGCGTGCAGGCGTCGCCGCCCTACGGCGGCACGGTCACCCGGCACCAGGTCGCGGCGGACAGCGAGGACTTCGGCCCGGCGGTCCGGGCGGCGCTCGCCACCTCGCCGACGGGCGTGATGTACGTGGGGAACTCGCCGCGCCGGGCCGCCCTGTGCGCCAAGGCGCTGCGGCAGCAGGGGTACCGGGGCCCGTGCGGAAGCGTGGAGTTCGCGCTCGGGCCGGAGTTCCTCGCCGTGGCGGGCCCGGCCGCCGAGGGCTGGTACTTCGGGACGGCCTACACCGATCCCGACACGGTACCGGCCGCGAAGGAGTTCGCCGCCGCGTACCGCAAACGCTGGCGGCTCGCGGCCACGGACCCGGTCGACCGGTTCGCCGTGGAGTCGTACGACGCCCTGTTCTGGTCGGCGCAGGCGCTGCGCACCGCCATCCGGAGGAACCCGGAGCGCCCGGGCGCGGCGATGGCGACCGTGTTCATGAGGGACGACCGGGTGTACCGCGGTGTGGGACGGTCCTACGAGGCCATGTCGGGCGACGTCTCGAAGTCCCCTCTCGACGGGCTGACCCTCTGGCAGATCAAATCCGGCAGGCCCCGCTGCCTCGGCCCGTACGCCGAGGCAGCGAAGCGGAACGACTGACCGCCTGAGCGTGGGGCGGTCAGGACGGCGGAGGTCAGCCCACCACCGTCCAGGTGTCCTTCCCGGTGAGCAGCTGGGCCAGGTCTCCCTTGCCCTGCTGCTCCACCGCCTTCTCCAGCTGCTCCGCCATCAGCGTGTCGTACACCGGCCGGTCCACCGAGCGGAAGACGCCGATCGGCGTCTGGTGCAGCGTGTCCGGGTCGGCGAGGCGCGACAGCGCGAACGCGGTCGTCGGGGAGGCCGCGTGGGCGTCGTGGACGAGGATCCGCGACTCGTTCTCCGGGGTGACCGTCACGACCTCCAGGTCGCCGGTGGCCGGGTCGCGCACCACGCCCTTGTGGAGGTCGGCGCCGAAGCGGATCGGCTGCCCGTGCTCCAGGCGGATGACGGCCTCCTTGGCCTGCTCGTTGTCCTTGAGGACCTCGAAGGCGCCGTCGTTGAAGATGTTGCAGTTCTGGTAGATCTCCACCAGGGCCGTGCCGTTGTGGTCGGCGGCCTGGCGCAGCACCTCGGTGAGGTGCTTGCGGTCGGAGTCGACCGTCCGGGCGACGAACGACGCCTCCGCGCCGAGTGCGAGCGACACCGGGTTGAAGGGCGCGTCGAGGGAGCCCATCGGGGTCGACTTGGTGATCTTGCCGAGCTCGGAGGTGGGGCTGTACTGGCCCTTGGTCAGGCCGTAGATCCGGTTGTTGAAGAGCAGGATCTTCAGGTTGACGTTGCGGCGCAGGGCGTGGATGAGGTGGTTGCCGCCGATGGACAGGGCGTCGCCGTCACCGGTGACGACCCACACCGACAGGTCGCGGCGGGAGGTCGCCAGGCCGGTGGCGATGGCCGGGGCGCGGCCGTGGATCGAGTGCATCCCGTAGGTGTGCATGTAGTACGGGAAGCGGGAGGAGCAGCCGATGCCGGAGACGAAGACGATGTTCTCCTTCGCCAGGCCGAGTTCGGGCATGAAGCCCTGCACGGCGGCGAGCACGGCGTAGTCACCGCAGCCGGGGCACCAGCGGACCTCCTGGTCGGACTTGAAGTCCTTCATCGACTGGGTCGCCTCGGCCTTGGGGACCAGGTGCAGCAGCGACTCACTCATCGATGACCTCCTTGAGGGCCGCGGCGAGCTGCTCGGCCTTGAACGGCATTCCGTTGACCTGGTTGTGGCTGCGGGCGTCGACGAGGTACCGCGCCCGGACGAGGGTGGCGAGCTGGCCCAGGTTCATCTCGGGGACGACGACCTTCTCGTACCGCTTCAGGACCTCGCCGAGGTTCTTCGGGAAGGGGTTGAGATGGCGCAGGTGGGCCTGGGCGATGGGGCGGCCGGCGCGGCGCAGGCGGCGCACGGCGGCGGTGATCGGCCCGTACGTGGAGCCCCAGCCGAGGACCAGGGTGTCCGCGCCGTCCGGGTCGTCGACCTCGATGTCGGGCACCTCGATGCCGTCGATCTTGGCCTGCCGGGTGCGGACCATGAAGTCGTGGTTGGCCGGGTCGTAGCTGATGTTGCCGGTGCCGTCCTGCTTCTCGATGCCGCCGATGCGGTGTTCGAGGCCGGGGGTGCCGGGCAGCGCCCAGGGGCGGGCCAGGGTCTCGGGGTCGCGCTTGTACGGCCAGAAGACCTCGGTGCCGTCGGCCAGCGTGTGGTTCGGGCCGGTGGCGAACGTCGTGGTCAGGTCCGGCAGTTCGTCGGTGTCCGGGATCCGCCAGGGCTCGGAGCCGTTGGCCAGGTAGCCGTCGGAGAGCAGGAAGACGGGCGTGCGGTACGTGAGCGCGATCCGGGCCGCGTCGAGCGCGGCGGCGAAGCAGTCGGCGGGCGTCTTCGGGGCTACGACCGGCACCGGCGCCTCGCCGTTGCGCCCGTACATGGCCTGGAGGAGGTCGGCCTGCTCGGTCTTGGTGGGCAGACCGGTGGACGGGCCGCCGCGCTGGATGTCGACGACGAGCAGCGGCAGTTCGAGGGAGACGGCGAGGCCGATGGTCTCCGACTTGAGCGCCACACCCGGGCCGGACGTGGTCGTCACGGCGAGCGAGCCGCCGAAGGCCGCGCCGAGCGCGGCGCCGATGCCGGCGATCTCGTCCTCGGCCTGGAAGGTGCGCACGCCGAAGTTCTTGTGCCTGCTCAGCTCGTGCAGGATGTCCGAGGCCGGCGTGATCGGGTAGGAGCCGAGGTAGAGCGGCAGGTCCGCCTGCTTGGCGGCGGCGATCAGGCCGTACGACAGGGCCAGGTTCCCGGAGATGTTGCGGTACGTGCCGGTGGGGAACGCGCGGGTGGCCGGGGCCACCTCGTAGGAGACGGCGAAGTCCTCGGTGGTCTCGCCGAAGTTCCAGCCGGCCCGGAACGCGGCCACGTTCGCCTCGGCGATCTCGGGCTTCTTCGCGAACTTCTGGCGCAGGAAGGTCTCGGTGCCCTCGGTCGGGCGGTGGTACATCCAGGAGAGCAGCCCGAGCGCGAACATGTTCTTGCTGCGCTCGGCCTCCTTGCGGGACAGCCCGAACTCCTTCAGGGCCTCCACGGTGAGGGTGGTGAGCGGCACCGGGTGCACGTGGTACCCGGACAGCGAGCCGTCCTCCAGCGGCGACGTCTCGTAGCCGACCTTGGCCATGGCGCGCTTGGCGAACTCGTCCGTGTTGACGATGATCTCGCCGCCGCGCGGCACGTCCCCGATGTTCGCCTTCAGCGCGGCCGGGTTCATCGCGACCAGGACGTTCGGCGCGTCGCCCGGGGTCAGGATGTCGTGGTCGGCGAAGTGGAGCTGGAACGAGGACACGCCCGGCAGCGTGCCGGCGGGGGCGCGGATCTCGGCGGGGAAGTTCGGCAGCGTGGAGAGGTCGTTCCCGAAGGACGCCGTCTCCGAGGTGAACCGGTCACCGGTGAGCTGCATGCCGTCGCCGGAGTCGCCCGCGAAGCGGATGATCACCCGGTCGAGCCGGCGGACTTCCTTCGCGGAACCGTCGTCGGCCGTCGCCGGGGCGCTGCGCTGCTCCCCGACCAGGGCCTCACCGGCCTCGCTACTGACCTGGCTGGTCACTGAACTGGACCTCCCTCGCGGCAGGGTCTCTCCGTCGAGGCTCACCCGCGGAGAAAGCTCGGTGGACGACCGGCCGACCGGCCGTCCCGTGGCCCACCCTACGACCGTAAGGGGGCCCTTCCCGGGACTTCTCGCATCGTGGACTTCGTTTTGAGACGCCCGAAACGCCTGTTTATTGTCAATTGTCGCTCTCTGCGACGCCCCGGGTCCACCGGGATGTCGCGCTCCGCTCATTCTTCGTCACGGATCGGGGCGGCGCGGCCGTGGCGCAGCTGACGGGTCATCAGCCGCGCCCCCTCATCGTCGCAGCCCGTCAGCTGTTGAGATAGGTCAGCACGGCGAGTACCCGGCGGTGATCCCCGTCACTCGGCGAGAGCCCCAGCTTCAGGAAGATGTTGCTGATGTGCTTCTCCACCGCGCCGTCGCTCACCACCAGCTGCTTCGCGATGGCCGAATTCGTACGCCCCTCCGCCATCAGGCCCAGCACCTCGCGCTCGCGCGGCGTCAGCACCGCGAGCACGTCCTGCTTCCGGCTCCGGCCGAGCAGCTGCGCCACCACCTCCGGGTCCAGCGCCGTACCGCCCCGGGCCACCCGGACCACCGCGTCCACGAACTCCCGGACCTCGGCCACCCGGTCCTTCAGCAGATAGCCGACACCGGTGCTCGATCCGGCAAGCAGTTCGGTGGCGTACCGCTCCTCCACGTACTGCGACAGGACGAGCACCCCGATCCCCGGATGGTCCGCGCGCAGCCGTACGGCCGCCCGGACGCCCTCGTCGGTGTGCGTCGGCGGCATCCGGACGTCGGCCACGACCACGTCCGGCAGCGCCCCCTCGTCCGCGAGGCCGTCCACCGTCTTGAGCAGGGCCTCGGCGTCACCGACGCCGGCGACCACCTCGTGCCCGAGATCGGTGAGGAGCCGGGTCAGACCCTCCCGGAGCAGCACCGAGTCCTCGGCGATGACCAC
Organism: Streptomyces sp. NPDC004788; assembly: GCF_053601115.1. Classification (NCBI taxonomy): domain Bacteria; kingdom Bacillati; phylum Actinomycetota; class Actinomycetes; order Kitasatosporales; family Streptomycetaceae; genus Streptomyces; species Streptomyces sp. NPDC004788. Next base: position 166,136 of record NZ_JBSGBF010000003.1, on the reverse strand, counting down.
GCGCACGCTGTCCGAGCCCATGTCCGTCCCTTCCCCTTCTCAGCTTGATCGCAAGCGATGCCCAGCATCGCAGGAGAAGGGACGCGGCGGGGCCGGAAGCGGTTCAACCAAGACACGGGGGGCGGGCGGTACGGGCTCAGGCGCGCCAGGGAAGCTCGGCCGTGACCGTCGTCGGGCCGCCCGCCGGCGAGTCGATCGCGAGCACGCCGTCGACGGCGTCGATCCGCTCCGTCAGGCCCGCGAGCCCGTGGCCCGCCGCCGGCGTCGCGCCGCCCCTGCCGTCGTCGCGGACCTGGAGCATCAGCCGTCCGTCCGCCCGCCACACGTCCACCCAAACCCGCTTGGCGCCGGAGTGCTTGGAGACGTTCTGCAGGAGTTCGCAGACCGTGAAGTAGGCGATGCCCTCGATGGCCTCGGCGGGCCGGGCCGGCAGGTCGACGGAGACCTTGACCGGGACGGTGCAGCGGGCGGCGACGGCGGAGAGGGCGGCGTCGAGGCCGCGGTCGGTGAGGACGGCCGGGTGGATGCCGCGGGCCAGGTCGCGCAGCTCCTGGAGGGCCAGCTTCACCTCGCCGTGCGCCTCGTCCACCATCGCCGCCGCCGTCAGCGGGTCGTCCGCGATCCGCTCCTTCGCCAGACCCAGGTCCATCGCCAGCGCCACGAGCCGGGCCTGGGCGCCGTCGTGCAGGTCGCGCTCGATGCGGCGCAGGTCGGCGGCTGCGGTGTCCACGACCACGCCCCGGTCCGACTCCAGCTCCGTCACGCGCGAGGCCAGCAGCGACGGGCCGAGGAGCCCCGCCACCAGCACCCGGTCCACCGCGACCAGACCGCGCAGCACCCACGGCCCGAGCAGGACGAGGGCGAGGCCCACGGCGCACGTGATCGCGATCTCGGTCGGCGTGTCCATCTGCATGCCGTGGTCCCCGTCCCCGTACAACTGGATGCCGTCCTGACTCACGTAGGTCGGGAACACCCACTGCCACAGCGGATACGTGAACAGGCTCCAGCCCGTCGCCCAAAGCGTCAGCACCACACAGAACGTGAACACCGCCCACGGGAAGCGCACCAGGCAGTAGAGCAGGTGCCGCCAGGACGCCCCGCTCTTCAGCGTCGCGCCCATCCACGACAGCGCCCCGCCCGTCCGGCCCCGGACCGGCTCCGGCGCCCGCACGTCCAGGCCCAGCAGCCCGCGCGCCCGCGCCCGCTCCACCGCGCCGAGCCCGCGGCAGACGGTGAGGCCGGCGGCCAGGACCGGGACACCGAGGAAGGTGACGAGCAGCCCGGCGCCCAGCGACACGAAGGTGACGGCGACGACGAAGGACACGATGCCCATCGGCAGCCCGGTCATGACGTAGCCGAACGCGCGCCAGGTGCGTCCTTCGAACGGCGCGCGGAGGCCGGCGGGGAGGCGGTGGAGGGCCATCGGGATTCGGTCCGTCGGGGTTCCGCCCGTCGGGGTTCCGTCCATCGGGGTTTCCGTTTCTGACGCGGGGGTCTGTCGGTCGTCTTCACCCTCCCCGGAGGGCGGGGCCCGGCACCATGAGGCGGGTCGGCGTCCTGACCCGGGGGTTTTCCCTACCGCCAGGGGTTTTTCCCTACCGGCAGGGGTTCTCCCTGGCGCCGGGGGTTCTCCCTACTGCCGGGGTTCTCCCTACCGGCGGTCGCGCCAGGGGAGCTCCGCGGTGATCACGGTCGGCCCGCCCTCCGGCGAGTCCACGACGAACACCCCGTCGACCGCGCCGAGCCGCTCGGCCAGCCCGGCCAGGCCCGTACCGCCGCCGTCGAGCCGCGCGCCGCCCCCGCCGTCGTCGCGGACCTGGAGCATCAGCCGGCCCTCGCCCTCCTCCCGCCACACCTCCACGGCGGCCGAACGGGCCCCCGCGTGCTTGGAGACGTTCTGCAGGAGCTCGGAGACCGTGAAGTAGGCGATGCCCTCGATGGCCTCGGCGGGCCGGGCCGGCAGGTCGACGGAGACCTTGACCGGGACGGTGCAGCGGGCGGCGACGGCGGAGAGGGCGGCGTCGAGGCCGCGGTCGGTGAGGACGGCCGGGTGGATGCCGCGGGCCAGGTCGCGCAGTTCCTGGAGGGCCAGCTTCACCTCGCCGTGCGCCTCGTCCACCATCGCCGCGGCCGCCTCCGGATCGTCCAGCAGCTTCTCCTTCGCCAGACCGAGCCCCATGGCAAGCGCCACGAGCCGGGCCTGGGCACCGTCGTGCAGGTCGCGCTCGATGCGGCGCAGGTCGGCGGCTGCGGTGTCCACGACCACGCCCCGGTCGGACTCCAGCTCCGCGATCCGCCGCTCCAGCTCGTCGGACGGCGAGAGCAGCCCGCGCACCATGCCCCGGTCGGCGGCGCTGAGCCCGCGCGCCACGAACGGCAGCACCGGCCACAGCACGATCAGCGACACGAGCGTCACCGTGAACGTCAGCACACCCCAGGGCAGCCGGACGAACCCGTACAGCTGGCTCCGCCACGCCACCGGATCCTTCAGCTGCGCCCAGAGCCGGCCGAAGAACCCGCCCCGGTGCGGCAGCCGGCTCGGCTCGTCCACCCGCACCCCGAGCAGCTTCCGCGCCCGCGCCCGCTCCGACCGGCCCATCCCGCGCGCCCCGGCGAGCCCGAGCGCGAGCAGCGGCAGCCCGACGGCCGTCACGGCCAGGCCCACGCCGAGCGCCACCGTCACGACCGAGTACAGGAAACCGGCGAGCGCGCAGGGCAGATTCGCGAGGAGATGCGCGATCTCCTTCCAGGTGTGCCGGTCGTAGGCGAGGCGCGCCGGCGGTCTGGCGGGTGGCGGGGTGTCGGCGGTGCCGGTGTCGACGGCGCCGGCGCCGGCGTCGGTGTGGTCGCTCATGACCGCAAGACTGCCGTCACGCGGTGGCGGGGCGCCATGGGGCAGGTGGCCGAAAGCCCAGGGGGGATAACCCCACCGTGACCGTCCCTCGGGCTCCTCTTACGGCTTCTTTAGGAGGGCCTAGACTCGCGTCCGTAAAGAAAAAGGAATGAGACACCGAGACCGAGGGGCGGACGTGCGGGAACCGACCGTTGTCGCGACGGCGTACGCGGCGGACTACTTCGAGACGTATTCCGTCGTCGGACTGCTCGCCGTGCTCGGCGTGCTCTTCGTCGCGGTCGCGTTCGGCGCGAACCGGCTGCTCAGGCCCGTCGTGCCGACCCCCGAGAAACTCCTCACCTACGAGTGCGGCGTCGACCCGGTGGGGGAGGGCTGGGCCCACACCCAGGTCCGCTACTACGTGTACGCCTTCCTCTATGTGATCTTCGCCGTCGACTCGATCTTCCTCTTCCCGTGGGCGACGGTCTTCGCGGCGCCCGGATACGGGGGGACGACGCTCGTCGAGATGTTCGTCTTCCTCGGCTTCCTGGCCGTGGGACTGCTCTACGCGTACAAGAAGGGCGTCCTGGCATGGACGTGACCCCGACCCCCCTGCCCGCTCCCACGCTGGGGCCGCTGGCCCGGCTGGCACCGGAGCCGATGAAGGTGGTCCTGAACTGGGGCCGCCGCTACAGCCTGTGGGTCTTCAACTTCGGGCTCGCCTGCTGCGCGATCGAGTTCATCGCCGCGTCGATGGCCCGCCACGACTTCATCCGGCTCGGCGTGATCCCCTTCGCGCCGGGCCCGCGCCAGGCCGACCTCATGATCGTCTCCGGCACGGTGACGGACAAGATGGCGCCGGCGGTCAAGCGGCTCTACGAGCAGATGCCGGAGCCGAAGTACGTCATCTCCTTCGGCGCCTGCTCGAACTGCGGCGGCCCCTACTGGGACTCGTACTCCGTGACCAAGGGCGTGGACCAGATCATCCCCGTCGACGTCTACGTGCCGGGCTGCCCGCCGCGGCCGGAGGCGCTGCTCCAGGGCATCCTCAAGCTCCAGGAGAAGATCGCGCGCGAGAACACGGCGGAGCGGTACGGGTCGGCCCCGTCCGTCTCCCAGCTCACGAGCGGTCTCGTGCAGCCCCCGAAGCCGGGAGGCGACGCGTCGTGACCGAGAACTTCACGGACAGCTACGCCGCCCTCCCCGACTCCGTCACGGAGCTCTTCGGCGAGGAGGCGACGGCGGAGCGCGCGTACGACCTGCTGACGGTCGACGTGCCGACGGCCTCGTGGATCGCGGCGCTGGAGATCGCCCGCGACAAGCTGGGCCTCACGTACTTCGACTGGCTGAGCGCGGTGGACGAGCCGGGCGTGGGCTTCCGGGTGTGCGCGCACGTGGCGTCGGTGGGAGCGGCGGGCGTCCGCCGCCTGCTGCTCCGTACGACGGTCCCGCACGCGTCCCCGTCCCTGCCGTCGGCGATCGCCGTCTACGCGGGCGCGGCGTGGCACGAGCGCGAGACGTACGAGATGTTCGGCGTCACCTTCACCGACCACCCGCACCTCGTGCACCTCCTCCTTCCCGAGAACTTCGAGGGCCACCCGCTGCGCAAGGACTTCGTCCTCGCGGCCCGCGTCGCCAAGGCCTGGCCCGGCGCCAAGGAACCGGGCGAGTCCCACGACCCGGCCGCCCCCAAGCGCCGCCAGATGCTCCCCCCGGGCGTCCCGGATCCCAACGACTGGGGCCCCCTCAAGGGCCAGCTCCCCCCTGCCCCCTCCCGCCCGGCCCGCGCGGCCGCCGGCGACCGCCCGGTCCGCCGCGCCCGCACGGCCGGCGAGGGCTCGGCGAGCCAGGCGGAAGGCACCCCGCCGGTACGCAGGACCCGCAGCGCGACCGCGGGCTCGGCGAGCCAGCGCGGGGAGGCGACTCCGGTCGACACGACCGAGGCCGCCCCGGCCGCGCCTGCGGCCCCTGCGGGCCCGCGCCGCGCGCGGAGCGTGAGCGCCGGCTCGGCGAGCCAGCGCCCGGAGCCGGGTGCGGGCGCCGCGGCCGTGGCGGGCCCGGCCGCTGGTGCGGCTGACGCCGGCCCGGCCGCGCCTGCGGCCCCGGCGGCCCCGCGCCCGGAGCCGACCCCGGGCGATGCGACCGAGGCCACCCCGGCCGCCCCGGACGCTGCCGCGCCGGTGCCCACCGCGGGCCCGGAGACCCAAGACGCGCCGTCTGCGGACACGGAGGCCCAGGCCGCGCCGTCTGCGGGCCCGGAGGCCCAGGGCGCGCCGTCTGCGGGCCCGGAGACCGAGGCCGCGCCGTCTGCGGGCCCGGAGGCCCAGGCCGCGCCGTCTGCGGGCACCGAGGCCCCGGTCGCGCCGCCCGCCGGCCCCCGTCGTAACCGCAGCGCAAGCGCCGGCTCCGCGAGCCGGCGCACGGAAGCCGCCGGGACCCCCGACACCGCGAAGCAGCGCCCTGCCCCCGCCCGAAGCTCGGACGCCCCGTGGCACCACGCCCGACCGGCCTTCGACGAGGAGCCCAAGACGCCGGCGCCGCAGGCGCCGCCCGCCGAAGGCGGGGCGGAGGCTCCGGCGGCCGACGCCGACGCCGACGGCGCCGCCCCGACCCCCGAACCCCCGACCCCCGAACCCCCGACCACCCAACCCCCCACCACCGACCCCGACGGAGGCGATTCCGCGTGAACGACGTGTTGGACGTCGCCCTGCGGCTGGTCGCCGTGTTCGCGGTGTTCCTCGTGCTGCCGCTCGTCGTCGGGCAGACCGAGCACAAGGTGATGGCGCACATGCAGGGCCGGCTCGGGCCGATGTACGCCGGTGGGTTCCACGGGTGGGCGCAGCTGGTCGCGGACGGGGTGAAGTTCGCGCAGAAGGAGGACGTCGTCCCGGCCAACGCCGACCGGCGGATCTTCCAGCTGGCGCCGGCGGTGGCGTTGCTGCCGTATCTGCTCGTGCTCGTGGCGATTCCGATCGGGCCGAGCGAGGGCGCGGTCGGGCGGGTGATCGACGCGGGGATCTTCTTCGTGCTCGCGGTGATGGGCGTCGGGGTGCTCGGCAGCCTGATGGCCGGCTGGGCGTCGGCGAACAAGTTCTCGCTGCTCGGCGCCCTCCGCACCGCCGCGCAGCTGCTGTCGTACGAGCTGCCGATGCTGCTCGCGGCCGCTTCCGTGGCGATGGCGGCCGGCACCGTGTCGCTGCCCGGCATCCTGAACGGCTTCCACTGGTGGTGGGTGCCGTGGCAGATCGTCGGCGCGCTGGTGTTCTTCACGGCGGGCCTCGCCGAGCTGCAGCGACCGCCGTTCGACATGCCGATCGCCGACTCGGAGATCATCTTCGGCGCGTACACGGAGTACACGGGACTCCGCTTCGCGCTGTTCCTGCTCGCCGAGTACGCCGGCATCGTCGTCCTCTGCGGTCTGACCACCGTCCTCTTCCTCGGCGGCTGGCACGGCCCGTTCGGCGCCGACGGCCTCGGCTGGCTGTGGACGCTGCTCAAGACCGCCGTCCTGGCCTTCGTCGTGATCTGGCTGCGGGTCTCCTACCCGCGCCTGCGCGAGGACCAGCTGCAGAAGCTGGCCTGGACGACCCTCGTCCCGCTCGCCCTCGCGCAGATCGCGCTCACCGGCATCGTGAAGGTGGCGATCCAGTAACCATGGCTCCCATTCCCGGCTCCGGCCTCGCCAAGGGCCTCGCCGTCACCCTCCGCACGATGACGCGCAAGTCCGTCACCGCGCAGTACCCGGACGCGCAGCCCGAGCTGCCGCCCCGCACCCGCGGGGTCATCGGGCTGTTCGAGGAGAACTGCACGGTGTGCATGCTGTGCGCCCGCGAGTGCCCCGACTGGTGCATCTACATCGACTCCCACAAGGAGACGGTCCCGGCCGCCGTCCCCGGCGGCCGCGAGCGCAGCCGCAACGTCCTCGACCGCTTCGCGATCGACTTCTCGCTCTGCATGTACTGCGGCATCTGCATCGAGGTGTGTCCGTTCGACGCGCTCTTCTGGTCGCCCGAGTTCGAGTACGCCGAGACCGACATCCACGAGCTGACGCACGAGCGCGACAAGCTCCGCGAGTGGATGTGGACCGTTCCGGAGCCGCCCGCGCTCGACCCGCGCGCGGAGGAGCCGAAGGAGATCGGCGCGGCGCGCAAGGCCGCCGAGAAGGCCGCCGCGCAGGCGCAGGCGGAGGCCGAGCAGGCCGCCGCCGAGGCCCCGCAGCAGGAGGGCCCGCAGTGACCCTCGCAGCGCAGAGCAGCGGTTTCCTCTCGCCCACCGGCGTCGAGATCGTCTTCCTCCTCGTCGGCCTCGTCACCCTCGGCGCGGCCCTCGTCTCCGTCACCACCAAGCAGCTCGTCCACGCCGCCCTGTGGCTGGTCGTGGCGCTCGGCGGGGTCGCCGTCGAGTACCTGCTCCTGACCGCCGAGTTCATCGCCTGGGTGCAGGTGCTGATCTACGTCGGCTCCGTCGTCGTCCTCCTCCTCTTCGGTCTCATGCTCACCAAGGCCCCCATCGGCCGCTCCCCGGACTCCGACTCGGGCAACCGGCCGGTCGCCGTCGCCGTGGCGCTCGCCGCCGCGGCGGCCCTGGTGTGGGTGGTCGTGGACGCGTTCCGCACCACCTGGATCGACCTCGACGGGCCCGCGCAGGGCTCCACCAAGGTGTCCGGCGAGATCCTCTTCCGGCACTGGGTGCTGCCCTTCGAGGCGCTGTCGGTGCTGCTGCTCGCCGCGCTCGTCGGCGCGATCGTGCTGTCCCGCAAGAAGGCCCCGGAGGACACCGACTGATGCACCTCGTCTACCCGGCCGTCCTCGCCGTCCTGCTCTTCTCCGTCGGCCTGTACGGCGTCCTCGCCCGCCGCAACGCGATCCTGGTCCTGATGTCCGTCGAGCTGATGCTCAACGCCGTCAACCTCAACCTGGTCGCCTTCGACGTCTGGCTCCGCGACACCCTGCACGCGGGCCAGGCCCTCACCCTCTTCACCATCGCCATCGCCGCCGCGGAGATCGGCATCGGTCTCGCGATCGTCCTGATGGTGTACCGCAACCGCGGCACCTCGGACGTCGACCGCCTCCGCGACACGAAGGAAACGCCGTCCGCCGACGAGAAGGCCGAGGCCACCGCGTGACCACCACGACCCTCGCCGTCCTCGTTCCCCTCCTGCCCTTCCTCGGCTCCGCCGCCGGCCTTCTGCTCGGCCGCGCCGCGCCCGGCTTCACCCGCCCGCTGGCCGTGCTGCCGACGCTCGCCGCGGCCGTGCTCGCCGTCGTCGTGGCGGCCAGGCAGGGCGGCGGGAAGTCGATCGACGCCGCCACCCAGCTCACCCCGACCGGCTCGGTCCCCATCGACCTGGCCCTGCACATCGACGGCTTCGCCGCCCTCGTCGCCGTCCTGGTCGGCGTGGTCGCCACCTGCGTGCAGGTCTACTCGACCGGCTATCTGCGCGACGACCCGCGCTACTCCTCGTACGCCGCGCTGGTCTCCCTCTTCACCTCCGCGATGCTGCTCGTCGTCTACTCCGGCGACCTGATGGTGCTCCTGGTCGGCTGGGAGGTCATGGGCATCTGTTCGTACTTCCTGGTCGGGCACTACTGGGAGACGCCCGAGGCCCGCTCGGCCTCCCTCAAGGCCTTCCTCGTCACCAAGCTCGGTGACGTGCCCTTCCTGATCGGCCTGTTCGCGCTGGCCGCCGACGCGGGCACCTTCCGGATCACCGGCGTGCTCGGCGCCGTCGCCGCAGGCGGGCTCGACCACCCCACCCTCGTGGCGCTGCTGCTCCTCGCCGGCGTGGCCGGCAAGTCCGCGCAGTTCCCGCTGCACACCTGGCTCCCGGACGCGATGGCCGGCCCCACCCCCGTCTCCGCGCTCATTCACGCGGCGACGATGGTCGCCGCCGGCATCTACTTCGTCGCCCGGCTGCTGCCCGTCTTCGCCTCCTCCGCGGCCGCGCTGATCGTGCTCGCCGTGATGGCGGCCGTCACCATGGTCGGCTCGGCGCTCGCCGCGCTCGCCCAGGACGACATCAAGCGGGTGCTCGCCTACTCGACGATCGGCCAGCTCGGCTACATGTCCGGCGCGCTCGCCGTCGGCGACCGTGGCGCCGCGGTCTTCCACCTCCTGTCGCACGGCGCCTTCAAGGCGCTGCTGTTCCTCGCCGCCGGCGCGGTCATCCACGCCGCCGGTACGAACTCGCTCACCGCCATGTCCCGGATGAGCGGCCTCGCCAAGCGGATCCCGGACGCCTACTGGACGATGACCGTCGGCCTGCTCGCGCTCGCCGCGATCCCGCCCTTCGCCGGCTTCTTCTCCAAGGAAGCCGTCCTCGTCGCCGCCGAGCACACCGCCACCGGCGAGAGCACCGTGGCCCCGGCCGGGGCCGGCTGGATCGTGCTCGTCGCCGGACTGCTCACGGCGCTGCTGACCGCCGCGTACGCGATGCGGCTCTGGCTGCTCGCCTTCCGCGGCCGCGGGGAAGAGGCCCCCGATCACGGGCGCCAGCCCATCGCCATGACGACCGTGCTGTGGGTGCTCGCGATCCCGTCGCTCGGCTTCGGCCTGACCGCCGGCTACCTCGACGACTGGTTCGACGGTCACCCGCTGACCCCGACCGTCACCACGGCCGTCCTCGGCACCGGCCTCGCCGTCGTCGGCGCCGCGATCACCTACGCGGTCCGGCGCACCCTCGTCGCCCGCACCGCGCCGCCCCCCGTGGTCCCGGTCGGGTCCGCGCCCGCACCCGCCACCGGAGCGCTCGCCGCGCCCACCGTCGCCCATCCCGACGCCGAGGCCGGCCAGGTCGAGGCGGAGGCCCTGGACCTGCCGCACCCGGCGGTGGACCCGGCCGACCCCGGCCGCGCCCTGCTCGGCCCGCTGCACCCGCACGCGGCCACCGGCTTCCACCTGGACGCGGTCTACCGGACGCTGTTCGTCCGCCCCGTGCTCGCCGCCGCCTCCCTGGTCCGCTTCCTGGACCGCGAGGTCGTCGACACGTACGTGAACGGCGCGGGCAGCACCGCCAAGGGGCTCGGCTGGCTCGTGCGCCGCGCCCAGACCGGCAACGTGCAGACCTACCTCAGCGCCCTGCTCGCCGGCTCCGTCGTCCTGGCGATCGTCGCCGTCGTCCTCGCCAACGTCGCCGCCGGAGCGTGAGCCGTGATCGATATCAGCGAATCCGTGATGCAGTTCCTTCTCGCGTTGATCGTCGGCGGCCCGCTCGTCGGCGCCGCCGCCGCGCTCCTGCCCGCCCCGCCCGGGCTGAAGGGGAAGTCACCCGACCAGGCCGTGCTCCGCCACGGCGTGGTCGTCACCGGCGTGATCCTGCTCGCCACGATCGTCCTGGCCCTCGGCTTCGACCACGACCACCCCTCGACGATGCAGGCCACCACCGACATCAGCTGGATCAAGGCACTCGACGTGCGGATCCACCTCGGTGTCGACGGCATCTCCCTCCCCCTCCTGCTCCTGACCGCGCTCCTGACCTTCCTCTGCGCGCTCTACAGCTACTTCAAGATGCCTACGGGCCCGTCACCCAAGGCATTCGTCGCCCTACTCCTCGTCCTCGAGTCCGGCACCCTGGCGACCTTCGCCGTCCTCGACCTCGTCCTGTTCTTCCTGGCCTTCGAGACGGTCCTCGTCCCGATGTACTTCCTCATCGCCCGCTGGGGCGGCGAGGGCCGGCGGGCGGCCTCCTGGAAGTTCATCCTCTACACGCTGCTCGGCTCCGTCGTCATGCTGCTCGGCCTGCTCCTCATCGGTCTGAAGGCGGGCACGTTCGACATGGTGGCACTCGCCACTGACAACGGCCGCGGACTGACCACGTCCGTGCAGGTCATCGCCGTTCTCGCGATCGGCCTCGGGCTCGCCGTGAAGACCCCGATGTGGCCGCTGCACAGCTGGCTGCCGGACGCCCACACCGCCGCCCCGACCGTCGGCTCCGTGCTCCTCGCCGGCGTGCTGCTGAAGATGGGCACGTACGGGTTCGTCCGCATCGTGCTGCCGATCACCCCCGACGGCATGCGCACCTTCGCCCCGTACCTCGCCGCCTTCGCCGTCGCCGGCATCATCTACGGATCGCTCGCCTGCCTCGCCCTCGCGAAGCCCGGCAACAAGGGCGACCTCAAGCGCCTGATCGCCTACAGCTCCGTCGGCCACATGGGCTTCGTGCTCCTCGGCATCGCCACCATGACGCCGACCGGCGTCAACGGCGCCCTGTTCGCCAACATCGCCCACGGCCTCATCACCGGCCTCCTCTTCTTCCTGGTCGGCGCCGTCAAGGACCGCTACGGCACCGCCGACCTCGACACCCTCGCCGGAGCCACCGGCGCCGCCCTCTACGGCCGCGCCCCCCGCCTCGGCGCGCTCCTCGCCTTCGCCGCCGTCGCCTCCCTCGGCCTGCCCGGCCTCGCCGGGTTCTGGGGCGAGATGCTGGCGCTGTTCGGCGCGTTCGACCCGGCCGCCGGCCTCAGCCGGCCGGCCTTCCTCACGTACATGGCGATCGGCGCCCTCGGCACCCTGCTCACCGCCGCCTATCTCCTCGTCGTCGTCCGCCGCGTCTGCATGGGCGGCCCCCGCCCCGCCGGCGAGGCCGAGGCCGCGATCGCCGACGTCCAGGGCTACGAGATCGCCGCCTGGACGCCGCTCGTCGCCCTCACCGTCCTCGCCGGACTGTGGCCCGCGGTCCTCCTCGGCCTCACCGACCCGGCCGTACAGCAGCTGATCGCCGGAGGCGCCAAGTGACCCCCGCCGTCGCGAGCCACCTCGCGAGCCACCTCGCGAGTCCTCTCCCGAGCTCCGCCGCGAGCCCCGCCGCGAGCCTCGTCCAGTCCGTCGACTGGCTCGCCATCGCGCCTCCCACCCTCGTCGCCGTCGTCGCCGTCGCGATCCTCGTCGCCGACCTCTTCGTCCCCGCCGGGCGCAAGCAGCTCCTCGGCTGGACCGCGACCGCCGGCCTGGCCGCCGCGCTCGCGCTGCTCATCCCGCTCCGCGACGGCGACCGCTCGACCTTCTGCCTCACGGCCGACACCCACCTGCGGGCCTGCAGCTACACCGCCGACCAGTTCACCCTGGTCATCCAGTTCCTGGTGCTCGCGGGCGCGCTCGTCACCGCGCTGCTCTCGCTCACCGACACCCGCGACAGGCTGCCCGCCGGCGAGTACTGGTTCCTGCTGCTCTCCTCCGCCGCCGGCGCCGCCCTGCTGCCCGCCTCCCGGGACCTGGCCACCCTCGTCGTCGCCCTCGAAGTGGCCTCGCTGCCCGCGTTCGCGCTGGTCGGCCTGCGCCGCGGCGACGTCAGGTCCAGCGAGTCCGCGCTGAAGTTCTTCCTCTCCTCGGTCACCGCCACCGCCGTGACCCTGCTCGGCGTCAGCTTCGTCTACGCCGCCACCGGCACCCTCCACCTCACCGAGGTCGCCCAGCGCCTCGGCGACGTGCCCGGCCAGCTCCAGGTCCTCGCCCAGACCGGTGTCGTCCTCACCCTCGTCGGCTTCGCCTTCAAGACGGCCGCCGTGCCCTTCCACTTCTGGGTGCCGGACACCTACGTCGGCGCCCCGCTGCCCGTCGCCGCGTACCTCTCCGTCGTCGGCAAGGCCGTCGGCTTCACCGGCCTCATCCTGGTGACCGTCGTCGCCTTCCCCTCCTACGCGGACGTGTGGGGCCCGGCGCTCGCCGCCCTCGCCGCCCTCACCATGACCGTCGGCAACGTGGCCGCCCTGCGCCAGAGCGCCGCCCGCGCCTTCAGCGCCGTACGCCTCCTGGCCTGGTCGTCCGTCGCCCAGGCCGGCTACCTCCTGGTGCCGATCGCCGCCGCCGCGTACTCCGGCGACGACCAGATCGGCGCCACCGTCGCGTACGCCCTGATGTACGCCGTCGTGAACCTCGGTGCCTTCGCGGTCGTCGTCCTCGTCGCCCGTACCCACCCCGAGGCCCGGATCGCCGACTTCCGCGGCCTGTACGCGACGAGCCCGGCCGCCGCCCTCGCGCTCGGCTTCTTCCTGCTCAACCTGGCCGGACTGCCCCCGGGTATCATCGGCCTCTTCGCCAAGGTGACCGTCTTCTCGGCGGCCGTCGACGCCGGCCTCGGCTGGCTCGCCGTGATCATGGGCGTCAACGTCGTGATCGCCCTCTACTACTACCTGCGGTGGACGGCGCTGCTCTTCCGCGCGCAGGAAGGCCAGGCCGGTCCCGGCCGGCAGCCGCACCGGGTCCCCACCCCGATCACCCTGGCCGTCGCGCTGACCGCCGTCGCGGGCGTCGTGCTGTCGGGCTACCCGCAGTTCGCCCTCCGCTTCGCGGCGAACAGCCTGTTCTGACCCCCACATCCCCCCACCCCCCACCACGAGAACACCGAGGAGCGGAAACACCGTGCTGAAGGGCTTCAAGGACTTCATACTCCGCGGGAACGTCATCACGATGGCCATCGGTCTGGCCGTCGGATCGGCCTTCACCGCCGTCGTCACCGGCTTCAGCAAGGCGTTCATCACCCCGCTCATCGGTCTGGCCACCGGCTCCGTCGGCGACTTCAGCGAGGCCAGCTTCACCGTCGGCAAGACCGTCTTCCCGTACGGCCTGGCGATCGCCGCCGCCATAGCGTTCGTGATCACCGCCGCGGTGCTCTACTTCCTGATCGTCGTCCCCATGTCGAAGATCCAGGAGCGGTTCGCCAAGGAGGAGGCCCTCGACCCGAAGGCCGAGAAGCGCGACTGCCCGCGCTGCTTCACCGAGATCCCGGCCATCGCCTCCCGCTGCGGCCACTGCACCAGCGAGGTCGAGCCGGTCACCGCCGCCCTCGTCAAGGCCGGCCTGGACAAGATCCCCGTCCCCCGCTGATCACCCGTACGGCCCACACGGCGCCCGTACGGCCCACACGCGCCCCGTGCGGTGCGGGGAACCCGAGCCTCTCGCCTGGCGTTGACCAGGAGGGAAGGGTCCACTGGACGGTGGACCTTCGACGTGACACTCGAAGCGAAAAAAGGGTTCCCCTGCCGCACCACCTGGAGGGCGTACCGTGCACCGCCGGCACAACGGGCTGAGGACCGCCGTACTCCTCGGAGGGCTCTCCGCCCTCATCATCGTCATCGGCAGTTTCTTCGGACGTACGGGTCTGATCGTCGCGGTCGTCGTCGCGCTCGGCACGAACGCCTACGCGTACTGGAACAGCGACAAGCTGGCCCTGCGCGCCATGCGGGCCCGCCCCGTGAGCGAGTTCGAGGCGCCGGCGCTCTACCGGATGGTCCGCGAGCTCTCCACCCAGGCCCGCCAGCCCATGCCCCGGCTCTACATATCGCCCACCCAGGCGCCGAACGCCTTCGCGACCGGCCGCAACCCGCGGAACGCGGCGGTGTGCTGCACCGAGGGCATCCTCGCCATCCTCGACGAGCGCGAGCTGCGCGGAGTCATCGGCCACGAGCTGAGCCACGTCTACAACCGGGACATCCTGATCTCCTCGGTGGCCGGCGCGCTCGCCTCCGTGGTGATGTTCCTGGTCAACTTCGCCTGGCTGATCCCGGTCGGCCGGTCCGACGACGACGAGGGCCCCGGCCTGCTCGGCATGCTGCTGATCATGATCCTGGGACCGATCGCCGCCTCGATCATCCAGCTCGCCGTCTCCCGCTCCCGCGAGTACCAGGCGGACGCCTCCGGCGCCCAGCTCACCGGCGACCCGCTCGCCCTCGCGAGCGCCCTGCGCAAGCTGGACGCCGGCACCCGGCAGCTGCCGCTGCCGCCCGAGCCGCGCATCGAGACCGCGAGCCACATGATGATCGCGAACCCCTTCCGCCCCGGACAGGGGCTGCCGAAGATGTTCTCCACGCATCCGCCGATGGCCGAGCGCATCGCCCGGCTCGAACAGATGGCAGGTCGACGCCCGTGAAGACGATCCTCAACATCATCTGGCTGATCCTGAGCGGCCTCTGGTTGTTCCTCGCCTACGTGCTGGCCGGTCTCGTGCTCTGCGTCACGATCATCGGCATCCCCTTCGGGATCGCCGCCTTCCGCATCGCCCGCTACGCCCTGTGGCCCTTCGGGTACATGGCCGTCGACCGCCACGACGCGGGCGCGCCGTCCTGCGTCGGCAACGTGCTGTGGCTGATCCTGGCCGGCTGGTGGCTGGCGCTCGGCCACATCGTCACCGGCATCGCGCAGTGCCTCACGATCATCGGCATCCCGCTCGGCATCGCCAACTTCAAGATGATCCCGCTGTCCCTGATGCCGCTGGGCAAGGAGATCGTCCCGACGGACCGGCCGTACCCGGCGTGGGGCTCCTCGTACTAGGGCTTCGTGGGCCGGCCGGGGCTTCAGGACCGGGCTTCGGGACCGGGCTTCGGGACCGGGACTCGGGACCGGGACTCGGGACCGGGCTTCAGGTCCGGGCTTCAGGTCCGGGCTTCAGGACGGCGGAGTCAGGACCCGTGCGGGCGGCCCCGGCTGACCGCGTACGCCACCACGCCGACCGCGAGCACCCCCGTGCCAGCGAGCACGGCGGCCGGCGGCAGCGCGAAGGCGAGCGCCCCGCAGCCGGCGAGCCCGAGCAGCGCGAGCGGCCGGTCCCGGCGGCTCAGCGTCCACGCGGAGGCGTTCGCGATGCCGTAGTAGACCAGCACGCCGAACGACGAGAAGCCGATCGCGCCCCGCACGTCCGCCGTCGCCGCCACGACGGCCACCACCGCGCCCACCGCGAGCTCCGCCACGTGCGGCACCTGGTAACGCGGATGGACGGCGGCCAGCGGGGCCGGCAGATAGCCGTCGCGGGCCATCGCGAGGGTTGTCCGGGACACCCCGAGTATCAGCGAGAGCAGCGAGCCGAGGGCCGCGACCGCCGCGCCCACGGTGACGACCGGGACCAGCCAGTCGGCGTCCGCCGCCCGTGCCGCGTCCGCGAGCGGGGCGGGCGAGGCGGCCAGGCCGTGCGGCCCGAGGACCGCGAGGACGGTCACGGCGACGGCCCCGTAGACGACGAGCGCGATGCCGAGGGCGATCGGGACGGCGCGCGGGATGGTCCGCTCCGGGTCCCGGACCTCCTCGCCGAGCGTCGCGATCCGCGCGTATCCGGCGAAGGCGAAGAACAGCAGCCCGGCCGCCTGGAGCACCCCGCCCGGCGGGATCTCCCCGGCGAGCGCGAGCCGTTCGGCCCGCCCCGCCCCGGCGCCCGCCACCACGACGGCGGCCAGGACGGCGAGGACGAACGCCACGATCACCCGCGTCAGCCACGCCGACTTCTGCACCCCGCCGTAGTTGACGGCCGTCAGCGCCACGACCGCCGCGACCGCCACCGCGTGCGCCTGCCCGGGCCACAGGTACGCCCCGACGGTCAGCGCCATCGCCGCGCACGAGGCGGTCTTGCCGACGACGAACGCCCAGCCCGCCACGTAACCCCAGAACGGCCCGAGCCGCTCCCGCCCGTAGACGTAGGTGCCGCCGGAGGCGGGATAGCGGGCGGCGAGCCGGGCCGAGGCCATCGCGTTGCAGTACGCGACCACGGCGGCCACCCCGAGGGCCGGCAGCAGCCCCGGGCCGGCCGCCCGGGCCGCGGGGCCGAGCGCCGCGAAGATACCGGCGCCGACCATCGAGCCGAGCCCGATCACGACGGCGTCGAACACCCCGAGGGTGCGGCGCAGTTCCTGTGTCATGCTCCGCACATTAGGGGGTGCTCCCGCCCGAGGGGCAACCGGCCGGGAGTGCCGGGCGTCCTCTCTGACATGAGCATCATCGGATGGATCGTTCTCGGACTCCTCGCCGGAGTCATCGCCAAGATCCTGCTGCCGGGCCGCGACCCGGGCGGCCTGATCGGCACCACGGTCATCGGCGTCATCGGCGCCTTCGTCGGCGGCTGGCTTTCGTCCCACTTCCTGGACCGCCCGATCACCCGGGACTTCTACGACGGCGCCACCTGGCTGTCGGCCATCGGCGGCTCGCTGGTGCTGTTGATCGCCTACCGGATCCTGTTCGGCAACTCGCGCGAGCGCTAGGCGCCGAGGGCCGGGGCCGGGGCCGGGGCCGGCGCCAGCGCCCCCTCCAGCCCCAGGAGCCGTTCCTTGCGGTCGAGGCCGGCCGCGTAGCCGCGCAGGCTGCCGTCGGCCCCGATCACCCGGTGGCAGGGCCGCACCACGAGCAGCGGATTCCGGCCGATCGCGGTGCCCACGGCGCGTACGCCGGCGCCAGGGGAACCGACCCGGCGCGCGATCTCCCCGTACGAGACGGTCGTCCCGTACGGGATCTCCTCCAGGGCCCGCCAGACGCGCCGCTGGAACTCCGTGCCGGTCTCCTCGTACGGGAGGTCGAAGCCGGCCCGCCGCCCCGCGAAGTACGCGCCGAGCTGCCCCACGGCCTCCTCGAAGGCCGCGTCCGCGCGCACCCAGCCGCCCTGGACCTCCACGGCGCCCTTCTGCCCGGGCAGCGACAGCGAGGCGAGCACGGTCCGGCCGTCCTCGGCGACCCGCCCGACGAGCAGCATCTCGCCCAGGGGGCCGTCGGCGTACGTGTACAAGGTGGTCATGGATCCAGTGTCCAGGACCGGGGATCCCGTCACCGGCGGCTTTCGGACACCACCCTCACCCCGGCGGCCGGGGCCGTGCCGCCGACCGCCCGGCCCCGGCCGTCCGACGCGACTGCGCGCCCCGTGACGCGACGGGCCGGGCCGGGCCGGGACGCCCGAACCCGTCGGAGCATGACCACCGAGACCACCCAGGCCCGGGGGCCCGCGCCGGACTCCGGTCAGCGGTAGTTGACGAACTGCAGGGCGAAGTCGAAGTCCTTGCCCTTGAGCAGCGCGATCACTTCCTGCAGGTCGTCCCGGCTCTTCGAGCTGACCCGCAGCTCGTCGCCCTGCACCTGCGCCTTGACGCCCTTGGGGCCCTCGTCGCGGATGACCTTGGCGACCTTCTTCGCGTTCTCCTGGGAGATGCCCTCCTGGATGGTGGCGAAGAGCTTGTACTCCTTGCCGGACAGCTGCGGCTTGCCCTCCACGTCCAGCGACTTCAGCGAGATGCCCCGCTTGATCAGCTTGGACTGGAAGATGTCGAGGATGGCGTTGACCCGCTCCTCGCCGTTCGCCTGCATCAGGATCTTCTCGCCCGACCAGGAGATCGAGGCGTTGGTGCCCTTGAAGTCGTAGCGCTGCGTGATCTCCTTGGCGGCCTGGTTGAGGGCGTTGTCGACCTCCTGCCGCTCGACCTTGGAGACGATGTCGAAACTGGAGTCGGCCATGAGGTGAGGCTCCTTGCTCGGATGCGTTCGGGTGCAGCACAAAGCGTAGCCACTGGTGCCGCTGCGAACTCGTGATCAATCCGGTGGCGGAGCACCCCTGGGTATCAGGTATTGTTTTCCTCGTTGCCAGGGAGCGCAGCCGAAAAGCGGCTCCGAGGCATCGATCCCATGGCGGTGTGCCCGAGTGGCCAATGGGAGCGGACTGTAAATCCGTCGGCTTAGCCTACCCAGGTTCGAATCCTGGCGCCGCCACGCGATGAGAACGGCCCCTGATCTGTGCAAGCAGAGCAGGGGCCGTTCTGCATGCCGTCCTCAGGTCTGCCGTCCTCAGGTCCGTGGCGCACCTTGCCCGGCGCGCCACGGACATGCGACTAGCCGCGCGGGCTCGCGCCCCGCGGGCGGTCCGGGTTCTCCGGGTCGTCCGGGTCGAAGTCGGTGCGGCGGGAGGAGGTCGTCGGGTCGTCCGGCGGCCTCGGGTAGAACGGCAGCGGCTCCAGGACGTCCGTGCGGGACCAGATCCGGTACGCCGCCGGCTCGGGCGCGCGCTCGAGCCACTCCTCGTCCACCGGCTCGTAGTCCGCGGGCGGGACGTCGGCCACTTCCAGCAGGTCGAGCAGCATGCGGCTGGTCAGCGGGCCGTTCAGGTGCTCGGCGACGTCCTCCGAGCCCCAGCGGAGCACGGTCTCCGCGGCGCGGGTCAGGCCCTCGGCGCTGGCGGTCGGGAAGGCCAGCGCGAGCGACGCCCGCACGATCTCGACGGCGTCCTCGGAGCGCATCGCTCATCGCCTCCTTTCGCAGACGACGCAGAACCCTCTGCGCGCGGTGAACACAAGAGCCATCTTGCCGGTGCCCTGGGCCTGGCGGAGGCACTCGTGCCGGTCGAGATGGGCGTACTGCTGCGTGGACATCATGTCCCTGACGTACACCTCCCAGTGGTCCTGCGCCTTCGCCCAGTCGTTGCGGTGCGCGACCCGCACCCAGCTGTCGACGAAGTCCTGCCGCGCGTAGGTGCTGTGGAAGTACGTGGCCAGGTCGTCGATGAGGCCCGGCGGCCGCAGCCGCCGCTTCAGCGTGCGCTGCTGGAAGAGGGTGCTCGTCGATATCGACTTCACGCGGCTGATGCGCTCGGCGATCACATGGCCGGCGAACCCACCGATGATGGCCGGCACGACCAGCCAGCCGATCAGGGACGCCACCCACAGGAGCGTGTGCTCCGGCGCGTCGATGAGCGTGAACACGCGGTAGACCTTGCTGGGGCTGGTCGCCCGGGCCGCGAACACGTACAGCAGGAGCAGGCCGACCGCCATCGGCAGCCCCCAGTCCACGATCCACTGGGTCACGCCCTTCAGCGCCTTCCGCGACCGCCAGACGCGACGGAGGCGCCGGAAGAGGCCACGGCGCCCGGGCGGCAGGTTGAGCTGGGCCGGGACCGGAATCGGTCCGAACGTCACGTGGTACCCCCCATGTGTCGTCGTCTTCGCGCGCAGGCCGGGCTGACGGCTCGCCAACTCGGCTACGGCGATGGACGATTGTGACGCACGGGGGTGAGGCGAGGGAAACGGTCGGCGGAAGCGCGAGGGGGGCTCGGTCGCCCGTTCGGGCGCCGGCTCAGTTGCCCGTTCGGGCGCCGGCTCGGTTGCCCGTCCGGTTGCCCGTCCAGCCCGTTCAGTTGCCCGCGATGTCCTTCACCGCGACCGACACCGGGACCGTGCCCGCGACGAGTTCGAGGGTGAGGCCGGCCGTCGCCGGGGTGTCGAGGAGCTCGGCGAGGACGGCGGCGACGTCGTCGCGCGGGATCGGTCCGCGGCCCGTGTGGGCCTCCAGCCGGACCAGCCCGGTGCCAGCGTCGTCGGTGAGCATCCCGGGCCGCAGGACCGTCCAGTCGAGGCCGGGACGGGACCGTACGTCGTCGTCCGCGGCGCCCTTGGCGCGCAGATAGGCGTCGAAGACCTCGTCGCCCTGGTGCCCGGCGTCGGCGCCCATCGACGAGACGATGACGAAGCGCCGTACGCCCGCGGCCTCCGCCCCGTCGGCGAAGAGGACCGCCGCCGCGCGGTCCACGCTGTCCTTGCGGTCCGCGCCGCTGCCCGGGCCCGCGCCGGCCGCGAAGACGGCCGCGTCGGCGCCCTCCAGGACCCTCCTGACGTCCCCGGGGGAGGCCGACTCCAGGTCCAGGACGACCGGTTGGGCGCCGGCCTCCAGCAGGTCGTCCGCCTGTTCGGCGCGGCGGATGATCCCCACCGGGTCGTGGCCGCCCGCGGCGAGCAGCCGCTCCAGCCGCAGGGCGATCTTTCCGTGTCCTCCAGCGATGACTACGCGCATACTCACGACCGTACGGCCCCCGGCCCGCCCGGGCCTCCCGAGTCGGGCCGTTCCGGCCGCTCCGGCCGCGTCTGCCGGGGCAGGTCGAGGGCCGCCGCCGAGTCGCAGTACTCGCGCACCGCGCTCGTCCGGGCCACCACCCGTCCCCGGTGCACCACGATCCGGCTGTACGCGAGGGAGAGCACGCCCGAGAGCCGCTCGCCCCGGACGGCGAGCAGCTCGGCCGGGAAGCCCGCCTCGACCCGTACCTCCGGCAGGCCCATCGCGGCCCGCGCGTCCGTGCTCACCGCCCCGTACGCCGCCTTCTCCGGCAGCCCGCCGAGCGAGGCGAGCAGATAGGCCGGCTCCAGCGGGTCGCCGCGCCCCACCGGGTTGCACACGTCGCGCAGCGCCCCGCCGCCCGCCGCGACCCGTACCCCGGCGGCCCGCAGCAGCCGTACGGGGGCCGCGCCGCGCATTTCGGTCGCCCCGCAGCCGCCCTGGGGCAGGCAGACCACCGTCACGCCGGCCGCCGCCAGCTGGTCCGCCGCCCGGCGGGCCTGGTCCGAGGGCAGGCGGGCGAGGCCCGCGCAGGGCCCGATCGTCACCCCGGGCCGCAGCCCACCGGCCATCGCCGCGAGCCGGGCGAGCCGGGCCGGGTCGTCGCCGTCGGTGTGCAGGTCCACCGGGCAGCCGTGCTCGGCGGCGACCTCCAGGACCGCCTCCACGTAGCCGGTCGGGTCCGGATCGAGGTCCGGGCAGCCGCCGACCACCGCGGCGCCCATCTTCACCGCGTCCCGCAGCATCGCGAGGCCGTCCGCCCCGGCCACGCCGGTGAGCAGCCGCGGCACCGCCACCGCCGCCAGGTCGGCGAGCCCGCGCAGCGACCGCCGGGCCTGCAGGACCGCCTCCAGCGGGCCGAGGCCGTGCACGTCCCCGATCCGCACGTGGGCGCGCAGCGCGGTCGCCCCGTGCCCGAGCTGGAGCAGCGCGGCCTCGGTGGCCCGGCGCTGGACCTCGTCGGTGGTGTACGCGACGGGGCCGGGGGAGTCGGCGGTGAGCGCGGTGTCGGCGTGGGCGTGCGGCTCGGCGGGCGCGGGCAGCAGCAGATAGCCGGCCAGGTCGACACGGGCCCCGACGGCGCTGAGGCTGCCGGCGGTGCCGACGGCCTCGATCCGCCCGCCACCGAGCCGCACGTCCACGGTGCGGCCGTCGGTCAGCCGCGCGTTGCAGAGCAGCAGCGACCCGGCCTCGGCGGGAGTGGCCGCGGCCCGGTCGTCGGGCGAGGGCTGGGGCTGCTTGCTGTCGGCTGACATCGGGCTCCTCACGGCTCGCCAAAACCAAGATCACGCAGCGGTGGGCCCCGAGCCTAGGGGCGGCCACTGCGACCTTCGAGGAGGAGCGCAATAGTCGTACTGATGACTGCACGTGTGGCGTACGGGGCGGGTGCGGGGCGGTCGCGCGGAGCCACGGGAAACGGATTTGGGTGATGGGCCGAGGACCGTGTAATGTCTTCCTCGCTCGCCCCAATAGCTCAGTCGGCAGAGCGTCTCCATGGTAAGGAGAAGGTCTACGGTTCGATTCCGTATTGGGGCTCTGGTGAGAAGGAACCCGCCTTCGGGCGGGGATCCGGATCATCAAAGCGGTGTAGCTCAGTCGGTAGAGCAAGCGGCTCATAATCGCTGTGTCACCGGTTCAAGTCCGGTCACCGCTACACACAGTAGCCGATTGTGGGGTCGGTCCTGCGATCGGCTACTCTTTTTCATGCGTTCATCCGTCCATCCGTCCGTCAAGGAGCACTCACGTGGCTGCCACCGACGTCCGCCCGAAGATCACGCTGGCCTGCGTGGAGTGCAAGGAGCGGAACTACATCACCAAGAAGAACCGGCGTAACAACCCGGACCGTCTTGAGATGAAGAAGCACTGCCCTCGCTGCAACTCGCACACCGCGCACCGCGAGACGCGCTAAACAGGCTCGTACACGAGGCCGTCCCCAGCCGGGGACGGCCTCGTGTCGTTTCCAGGCACCACTTGCAACACTTCCAGGAGGTATCGAGGCCATGGCGCTCGACCAGTCCTTCGTGGGCCGGACCTATCCGCCCACCGCGCCGTACGAGGTCGGCCGCGAGAAGATCCGCGAGTTCGCCGAGGCGATCGGGGACGCCAACCCGGCGTACACCGACCAGGAGGCGGCCAAGGCGCTCGGCCACCCCGACGTCGTCGCCCCGCCGACCTTCGTCTTCGCGATCACCTTCAAGGCCGCGGGCCAGGTCATCGAGGACCCGCAGCTGGGCCTGGACTACAGCCGCGTGGTGCACGGCGACCAGAAGTTCGCCTACACCCGGCCGGTGCGCGCCGGTGACCGCCTCTCGGTCACCAGCACCATCGAGGCCATCAAGTCCCTCGCCGGCAACGACATCCTGGACATCCGCGGCGAGGTCCACGACGAGACCGGCGAGCACGTCGTGACCGCCTGGACCAAGCTCGTGTCCCGCGCCCCCGAGGAGGCATGACCGTGACCGCGAAGATCGCTTACGACGAGGTCGAGGTCGGCACCGAGCTGCCCGCGCAGTCCTTCCCGGTGACCCGCGCCACACTCGTCCGGTATGCGGGCGCCTCCGGCGACTTCAACCCGATCCACTGGAACGAGAAGTTCGCCAAGGAGGTCGGCCTCCCCGACGTCATCGCCCACGGCATGTTCACCATGGCCGAGGCGATCCGCGTCGTCACGGACTGGGCCGGCGACCCGGCGGCCGTCGTCGAGTACGGCGTCCGCTTCACCAAGCCGGTCGTCGTCCCGAACGACGACGAGGGCGCTGTGATCGAGGTCTCGGCGAAGGTGGCGGCGAAGCTGGACGACCGGCGGGTGCGGGTGGACCTGACGGCCGTCGCGGCGGGCCAGAAGGTGCTCGGCATGTCGCGGGCCGTGGTCCAGCTCGGCTGACGCGATGAGCTGATGTCATGACCGGCGCGGGCCCCTCCCACACGGGAGGGGCCCGTACTCTTGTGGCCGTGCACGTACTCCACGACGCCCCCCTCGCGCCCCTGACCACCTTCCGGCTCGGCGGGCCCGCCACGCGGCTCGTCACGGCCACCACCGACGACGAGGTGATCGCCGCGGTCCGCGAGGCCGACGCCTCCGGCACGCCGCTCCTGGTCATCGGTGGCGGGTCGAATCTGGTCATCGGCGACAAGGGCTTCGACGGCACCGCCCTGCACATCGCCACCCGGGGCTTCTCGCTCGACGGGACGGCGCTGGAGCTGGCCGCCGGCGAGGTCTGGACGGACGCCGTCGCGCGGACCGTGGAGGCCGGGCTCGCCGGGATCGAGTGCCTGGCCGGGATCCCCGGCTCGGCCGGGGCCACGCCCATCCAGAACGTCGGCGCCTACGGGCAGGACGTCTCCGCCACCATCACCGAGGTCGTCGCGTACGACCGGCGGGCCGAGGAGACGGTCGTCCTCACCAACGCCGAGTGCGCCTTCTCGTACCGCCACAGCCGCTTCAAGGACCAGCCCGACCGCTACGTCGTGCTCCGCGTCCGCTTCGAGCTCGAAGCGGCCGGCGGGATGTCGGCGCCGATCAAGTACGCCGAGACGGCCCGTGCGCTCGGCGTCGAGGCCGGCGAGCGGGTGCCGCTCGCGAAGGCGCGGGAGACCGTCCTGAAGCTGCGGGCCGGCAAGGGCATGGTGCTCGACCCGGAGGACCACGACACGTGGTCGGCCGGCTCCTTCTTCACCAACCCGATCCTCACGGCGGGGGAGTACGAGACCTTCCTCGGCCGCGTCGCCGAGCGGCTCGGGCCCGACACCGCCCCGCCCGCGTACCCGGCGGGCGAGGACGGCGCGGTGAAGACCTCCGCGGCCTGGCTCATCGACAAGGCCGGCTTCGTGAAGGGCTACGGCTCCGGGCCCGCCCGGATCTCCACCAAGCACACCCTCGCCCTCACCAACCGCGGCGAGGCGACCACCGAGGACCTGCTCGCGCTCGCCCGAGAGGTGGTCGCCGGGGTGCGGGACGCGTTCGGGGTCACGCTGGTCAACGAGCCGGTCACGGTCGGCGTCGAGATCTAGTACGCCACGCCCACGCCCTGCTTCACCGTCGCCGTGTCGTCGATCATCGCCAGCATCGCGTGCGCCACGTCCGCGCGGGCCAGCGTGCGGCCGCGCGGCGGCGTACCGCCGACCACACGGCGGTAGCGGCCGGTGACCGGCTTGTCGGTCAGGCGGGGCGGGCGGACGGCGGTCCAGTCGGTCGCGCTCGCGGCGAGCGCGGCCTCCATCTCGCGCAGGTCGGCGTAGACGTCCTTGAGCAGGGCGTTGACGACCGCGAGCACCGCCTTGTCCGTGACGCCCTGGCCGGCCGGGACCGGGCCGAGGGGCGCCGCGCTGACGACGAGCAGGCGGCGGGTGCCGGCCGCCTCCATGGCGTGCAGGACCGAGCGGGTCAGCCGGGCCGCGACGCCGGCGTCCGCGCGGCTGCGGGCGCCGAGGCCGGAGAGGACCGCGTGACGGCCCGAGACGGCCGTGCGCAGGGACTCGGGATCGGTGAGGTCGGAGCGGAAGACGTCGAGGCCGGGGCCCGCGACGGTGAAGCGGGCCGGGTCGCGGACCACGGCGGTCACCTCGTGGCCCGCGGACAGGGCCTGACGGACGATTTCCTGGCCGATGCCGCCGGTGGCACCGAAGACGGTGAGCTTCATGGCACACCCTCCTAGGGGTGGGTAAGTGTTCACTCACCCCTAGAGTGGGTAAGTACTCACTCACTCGTCAAGCCGCAGCACTCGGGAGCCGCCGTGGACCAGAAGCCGACCCGGACCCGGATCGTCGACGCCGCGCGCGACCTCATGCGCACGGCCGGCCTGGCCCGTACCACCACCAAGGAGATCGCGAAGGCGGCCGGCTGCTCCGAGGCGGCGCTCTACAAGTACTTCTCCAGCAAGGAGGAGCTCTTCGTCACCGTCCTCAACGAACGGCTTCCGCGGCTCGGCACCCTCCTCGGCACGCTCGCCGTCGACCCCCAGGGCCGCGGCGTCGAGGAGAACCTCGCGGAGATCGCCCGCCGGGCCGCGCTCTTCTACGAGCAGACCTTCCCGATGGCGGCCTCCCTCTACGCCGAGCCGCAGCTCAAGGCCCGCCACGAGGAGGTCATGCGGGAGCTCGGCGTCGGCCCGCACCTGCCCATCGAGGGGCTCACCGAATACCTCCGCGCCGAGCAGGCGCACGGCCGGATCTCCGCAGGCGCCGACTGCCAGGCCGCGGCGAGCCTGCTCCTCGGGGCCTGCGCGCACCGGGCCTTCGCCTGGGAGATGTCCCCGGACGGCAGGCCCCCGCAGTCCCTCGACGACTTCGCCCGCTCGATCGCCCGCACTCTGATGGCCGGGATCAGCTGACCGGGACGGGCACCGCCAGCCAGTCGTCGATCCCGGAGAGCAGCTTCTGCCGGACGTCCTCCGGCGCCGCCGAGCCCCGCACCGACTGCCGGGCCAGCTCCGCCAGCTCCAGGTCCGTGAAGCCGTGGTGCTCGCGGGCGATGGCGTACTGGGCGGCGAGCCGGGAGCCGAAGAGCAGCGGGTCGTCGGCGCCGAGGGCCATCGGGACGCCCGCCTCGAAGAGCGTGCGCAGCGGCACGTCCTCGTGCTTCTCGTACACGCCGAGCGCCACGTTGGACGCCGGGCACACCTCGCAGGTCACCTGCCGCTCCGCGAGCCTGCGCAGCAGCCGCGGGTCCTCCGCGGCCCGTACGCCGTGCCCGACCCGGGCCGCCCGCAGGTCGTCCAGGCAGTCCCGTACGGAGGAGGGGCCGGTCAGCTCGCCGCCGTGCGGGGCCGCGAGCAGGCCGCCCTCACGGGCGATGGCGAAGGCCCGGTCGAAGTCGCGGGCCATGCCGCGGCGCTCGTCGTTGGAGAGCCCGAAGCCGACCACGCCCCGGTCCGCGTACCGCACCGCGAGCCGGGCCAGGGTGCGCGCGTCCAGCGGGTGCTTCATCCGGTTCGCCGCGATCACGACCCGCATCCCGAGCCCGGTCTCGCGCGAGGCCGCCTCCACCGCGTCCAGGATGATCTCCATGGCCGGGATGAGGCCGCCGAGCAGCGGCGCGTACGAGGTGGGGTCGACCTGGATCTCCAGCCAGCCGGAGCCGTCCCTGACGTCCTCCTGGGCCGCCTCGCGCACCAGCCGCTGGATGTCCTCGGGCTCGCGCAGGCAGGAGCGGGCGATGTCGTAGAGCCGCTGGAACCGGAACCAGCCGCGCTCGTCCGTGGCCCGCAGCCTGGGCGGTGTACCGCTCTTGAGCGCCTCGGGGAGGTGCACCCCGTACTTGTCGGCCAGCTCGATCAGGGTGGTGGGCCGCATCGAACCGGTGAAGTGCAGGTGCAGATGGGCCTTCGGAAGGGTGGCGAGGTCGCGGTAAACGTGCTCCATTGGCTGATCCTGCCGCACCCGAATGGACGAATACAGTCCGTTTCCCCGATCGGGACGTTGCTAGAACGTAAAAACGGGCCCCCGGTTCCGGAGAACCAGGGGCCCAGTGACTGAGATCAGTCAGTGGTCAGTCGCGCGCCTCGGCGAGCAGCTTCTGGATCCGGGACACGCCCTCCACCAGGTCCTCGTCGCCCAGCGCGTACGAAAGGCGCAGGTAGCCCGGCGTGCCGAAGGCCTCGCCAGGGACGACCGCGACCTCGACCTCGTCCAGGATCAGCGCGGCGAGCTCGACCGAGCTCTGCGGGCGCTTGCCGCGGATCTCCTTGCCCAGCAGCGCCTTCACCGAGGGGTACACGTAGAACGCGCCCTCCGGGGTCGGGCAGACGACACCCTCGATCTCGTTGAGCATCCGCACGATCGTCTGGCGGCGCCGGTCGAAGGCCCGGCCCATCTCCTTGACCGCGTCCAGGTTCCCGGAGACGGCGGCGATCGCGGCCACCTGCGCCACGTTGGAGACGTTGGAGGTGGCGTGCGACTGCAGGTTGGTCGCGGCCTTCACGACGTCCTTCGGGCCGATGATCCAGCCCACGCGCCAGCCCGTCATCGCGTACGTCTTGGCGACACCGTTCACGACGATGCACTTGTCGCGCAGCTCCGGCAGGACGGCCGGCAGGGACACAGCGGAGGCGTCGCCGTAGACCAGGTGCTCGTAGATCTCGTCCGTGAGGACCCACAGGCCGTGCTCGACGGCCCAGCGGCCGATCGCCTCGGTCTCGGCCTCCGAGTAGACGGCGCCGGTCGGGTTGGACGGGGAGACGAAGAGGACGACCTTGGTCTTCTCCGTACGCGCGGCCTCCAGCTGCTCCACCGAGACCCGGTAGCCGGTGGTCTCGTCGGCCACGACCTCCACCGGGACGCCGCCGGCGAGGCGGATCGACTCGGGGTAGGTGGTCCAGTACGGGGCCGGGACGATGACCTCGTCGCCCGGGTCGAGGATCGCGGCGAACGCCTCGTAGATGGCCTGCTTGCCGCCGTTGGTCACCAGGACCTGGGACGCGTCGACCTCGTAGCCGGAGTCGCGCAGCGTCTTCGCGGCGATCGCGGCCTTCAGCTCGGGCAGACCGCCGGCCGGCGTGTAGCGGTGGTACTTCGGGTTCTTGCACGCCTCCACGGCCGCCTCGACGATGTAGTCCGGCGTCGGGAAGTCGGGCTCACCCGCGCCGAAGCCGATGACCGGGCGCCCGGCGGCCTTGAGGGCCTTGGCCTTGGCGTCGACGGCGAGGGTGGCGGACTCGGAGATCGCACCGATCCGGGCGGAGACCCGGCGCTCGGTGGGAGGGGTAGCAGCGCTCATGCGGCCATCGTCCCAGACCCCGTCACGGCCCGGCACACGGGTTTCACGGAGCGGACAGGAACGCTCAATCCCGGTCGTACGCGGTGTCCAGGCGCTGTCCCGACGGTGTCCCAGCGGCCTTCTGGCGGGGTTCCGGCGGCGTTTCCGTGGCGTTCCGGCGGGGCTCCGGTGGGGTCCGGAGAGGGGCGTTCGGCAGGTCGGCGCGTTACCTGTTCGACGTAAGGCCCCATGACCACGTACACTCACTGCTCGTTGGCCCGCACCGACCACATCTCACGATGCGGTAGGTTGGGGAAGCCACAAAGGGTCGTAGCTCAATTGGTAGAGCACCGGTCTCCAAAACCGGCGGTTGGGGGTTCAAGTCCCTCCGGCCCTGCTACACACACCGCCAGGTTGTGTGCGCATGTACGTACTTCAATGCACCGCCGTGCGGCTCCATTCCGGGCGCGGCACGGCCACGACCCGGAATCAGGTGAGAGTTCGTGACGGACGCCGTAGGCTCCATCGACATGCCTGATGCCGAGGACGCTGCTCCCGAGTCGAAGAAGAAGGCCCGGAAGGGCGGCAAGCGCGGGAAGAAGGGCCCTCTGGGCCGTCTCGCGACTTTCTACCGCCAGGTCGTCGCCGAGCTCCGCAAGGTCGTCTGGCCTACGCGCAACCAGCTCACGACGTACACCACCGTGGTGATTGTCTTCGTTGTCATCATGATCGGTCTCGTGACCGTGGTTGACTATGGCATTCAGGAAGCAGTCAAGTACGTCTTCGGCTGACTTTTTGTTCCACCCCATCTGTATCGCAGGAAGAAGCAGCCACCGTGTCTGACGCGAACCTGAACGACGCCTTCGAGTCCGAGTCCGTCGAGGACGAGCTGGACATCGTCGAGGCGGCCGACGAGGACCAGGCCGAAGCTGCGGACGCCGAGGCCGGCGAGGCCGCCGAGGAAGCCGCCCTGGAGATCGAGTCCGACGAGGACGCCGAGCTCGAGGAGTCCGAGGAGTCCAGCGAGGACGAGGACACCGAGGTCGCCGACCTCGAGGCCGCCGAGGAAGAGGCCGAGGAGGCCGAGGAAGCGGAAGAGGCCGCCGAGCCCGCCGCCCCGGTCGACCCCGTCGCCGCGCTCCGTGACGAGCTGCGCGGTCTGCCCGGCGAGTGGTACGTGATCCACACCTACGCGGGCTACGAGAAGCGCGTGAAGGCCAACCTGGAGCAGCGTGCCGTCTCGCTGAACGTCGAGGACTTCATCTACCAGGCCGAGGTCCCCGAGGAAGAGATCGTCCAGATCAAGAACGGCGAGCGCAAGAACGTCCGGCAGAACAAGCTGCCCGGTTACGTGCTCGTCCGCATGGACCTGACGAACGAGTCCTGGGGTGTCGTCCGCAACACGCCCGGCGTCACCGGCTTCGTGGGCAACGCCTACGACCCGTACCCGCTGACCCTGGACGAGATCGTCAAGATGCTCGCCCCGGAGGCCGAGGAGAAGGCCGCCCGCGAGGCCGCCGAGGCCGAGGGCCGTCCGGCTCCCGCCCGCAAGGTCGAGGTCCAGGTCCTGGACTTCGAGGTCGGCGACTCGGTGACCGTCACCGACGGTCCCTTCGCGACCCTCCAGGCCACGATCAACGAGATCAACGCCGACTCGAAGAAGGTCAAGGGCCTCGTCGAGATCTTCGGTCGCGAGACCCCGGTCGAGCTCAGCTTCGACCAGATCCAGAAGAACTGACACACCAGGTTTCCGGACAGGTCAGAGGGGCTGTGACAGCCGCTCTGACCTGCTCGGTTTTTAGCCGCACTGCTATACCCGTTATCGTGGTGCGGTATGCCTCCATCCGGATGACCGGATGGATCGGCTGAAAACTCTCACTAGGACCCGGAGAGAGCTATGCCTCCCAAGAAGAAGAAGGTCACGGGGCTTATCAAGCTCCAGATCAACGCCGGTGCGGCCAACCCGGCCCCGCCGGTCGGCCCCGCGCTGGGTCAGCACGGCGTCAACATCATGGAGTTCTGCAAGGCCTACAACGCCGCGACCGAGTCGCAGCGCGGTTGGGTCATCCCGGTGGAGATCACGGTCTACGAGGACCGTTCCTTCACCTTCATCACCAAGACCCCGCCGGCCGCGAAGATGATCCTCAAGGCCGCGGGCGTGGAGAAGGGCTCCGGCGAGCCGCACAAGACCAAGGTCGCCAAGATCACCGAGGCGCAGGTCCGCGAGATCGCCACCACCAAGATGCCCGACCTCAACGCCAACGACCTGGACGCCGCGTCCAAGATCATCGCCGGCACCGCCCGTTCCATGGGCATCACGGTCGAGGGCTGATCAGCCCCCTTGCAGTCCCCAGTGGTAGGGCCGGCGCTGGCCCGCACCACGACTCCAACCTGAACCCACAGGAGCAGAAGTGAAGCGCAGCAAGTCCCTCCGGACTGCCGACGCCAAGATCGACCGGGAGAAGCTGTACGCCCCGCTCGAGGCCGTGCGTCTGGCCAAGGAGACCTCCACCACCAAGTTCGACGGCACCGTCGAGGTGGCCTTCCGTCTGGGTGTCGACCCGCGCAAGGCCGACCAGATGGTCCGTGGCACCGTGAACCTTCCGCACGGCACCGGTAAGACCGCCCGGGTCCTGGTCTTCGCGACCGGTGACCGTGCCGAGGCCGCGATCGCCGCGGGCGCCGACATCGTCGGTTCCGACGAGCTCATCGACGAGATCTCCAAGGGCCAGCGCCTGAACGAGTTCGACGCCGTCGTCGCCACCCCGGACCTCATGGGCAAGGTCGGCCGCCTCGGCCGCGTGCTCGGTCCGCGTGGTCTCATGCCGAACCCGAAGACCGGCACCGTCACCCCGGATGTCGCCAAGGCTGTCAACGACATCAAGGGCGGCAAGATCGAGTTCCGCGTCGACAAGCACTCGAACCTGCACTTCATCATCGGCAAGGTGTCCTTCGACGACACCAAGCTGGTGGAGAACTACGGCGCGGCCCTGGAGGAGATCCTCCGTCTGAAGCCGTCCGCCGCCAAGGGTCGCTACATCAAGAAGGCCGCCATCGCCACCACGATGGGCCCCGGCATTCCGGTCGACCCGAACCGCACCCGCAACCTCCTCGTCGAGGAGGACCCGGCCGCGGTCTGAGCCTGACGGCTCGGGAGCCCCGCTCGTGAACGAGCCGGCTCCAGCGTCCTGAAACCGCCCCTCGGGCCTCTTCGGAGGCCCGGGGGGCGGTTTTTCGTCGGGGGTGCCGTCGGCGCCCTGGCGCACCACGACGTCCGCCGTGCAGGGCCGGGACCCGGCCGGCAGGGACGTCACCACGAACGGCGGCATGCTCGGCAAGGGTGGCAAGGCGCCGCCGGGGGCCGATTTGCCCCCGGCCGTCCCCGTCACGTACTCTTCCGGAGAAGCCAAAGACCGCTGGTCGTCGCTGCGCCCGCAAGGGTGTGGTGGCCGAAGGATTCGCTGAGAGACGCGAACGACCCGCGCAGGTGACAGTGGATGAGTTCCCGGTCCGGTTCATTCCGGTTCGGTAGAGCTGAGCCCCGTGCGCCTGCGCCCGGGGCGTTTTCGTTTGTTCGGCCCCTTCTGAGCGGTCCTCATCACCCGGAAGGAGGCTGACGCACTATGCCGACGCCCAACAAGGCTGCATCGGTGGCCGAGCTCAAGGACGCGTTCCAGAGCTCCAACGCCGTCGTGCTGACCGAGTACCGGGGTCTCACCGTGGCGCAGCTCAAGACGCTGCGTCGTTCGCTCGGTGAGAACGCCCAGTACGCCGTGGTGAAGAACACGCTGACCAAGATTGCGGCCAACCAGGCTGGGATCACCTCGCTCGACGACCAGTTCGCTGGTCCGACGGGTGCCGCCTTCATCACCGGTGACCCGGTGGAGTCGGCCAAGGCTCTGCGTGACTTCGCCAAGGAGAACCCGAACCTCATCATCAAGGCCGGTGTCCTTGACGGTAAGGCTCTCTCCGCCGACGACATCAAGAAGCTTGCGGACCTCGAGTCCCGCGAGGTTCTGCTCAGCAAGCTGGCCGGTGCCTTCAAGGGCAAGCAGTCTCAGGCTGCCTCGCTCTTCCAGGCGCTGCCGTCGAAGCTCGTCCGCACCGTGGACGCCCTTCGCGCCAAGCAGGCCGAGCAGGGCGGTGCCGAGTAATTCGGCTCGCTTTCTGATCCTTGCCGCCGCCTAGTGGTGGCGAGGGTCGCAGCGGGCCCGACGTACGCCCGCCTCACCCAGAACATCCGGCACCAGCCGAATTAGTGGAAGGATCGCCCATCATGGCGAAGCTCACCCAGGACGAGCTCCTCGAGCAGTTCGAAGGCATGACCCTCATCGAGCTCTCCGAGTTCGTCAAGGCCTTCGAGGAGAAGTTCGACGTCACCGCCGCCGCGGCCGCCCCGGTCGTCGTCGCGGGTGGTGTCGCCGGTGGCGACGCCGCCGCCGTCGAGGAGAAGGACGAGTTCGACGTCATCCTCACCGGCGCCGGTGACAAGAAGATCCAGGTCATCAAGGTCGTGCGCGAGCTGACCTCCCTGGGCCTGAAGGAGGCCAAGGACCTCGTCGACGGCACCCCGAAGCCGGTCCTCGAGAAGGTTGCCAAGGACGCCGCTGACAAGGCCAAGGAGGCCCTCGAGGGCGCCGGCGCCTCCGTCGAGGTCAAGTAAGACCTCTGCGAGTCGTAGCGACTCCGTGAGCGTGTAACGCTCACAGCGTGAAAGGCGATCATCCATCTGGATGGTCGCCTTTCGGCGTTCCCGGGACCCGCGTGGCGGTGGTCGTGCCGGGCTCCGGAAGCGGAGTATGGTGATCTTCGCCGTGCGCCGCTCGGCGCCGCTCCGGCGGCGGGGGCCTTGACGAACAGCACGGACCGCGCAATTCTCAGGACGCGTCGTCACAACGATCCGAATCCGAGGCATGGATCGACGACCGAACGGGCAGTATCGATGTGCGCCGCACGGCGCGAGGTACCGCGGAGTTGAGAGCAACGAGGGTCGCGAAGAACTCGCCCTGGACATCAGTGGGCCAAGTGGCTACACTGACCCTTTGCGCTGCCTGTTAGCTGCCCCCTGCCCGTCACCAGGGGCATACCCTCGCAACCGCTTCGCTGGTCGACCCACTCTGACCTGGCCTTTTGGCCAATCGGGTAATCGTCTTCCAAGGAGCTCCGCCAGGGACCGGTACGCGCGCAGTGAGTCCGAGCCCTCGGAAGGACCCCCTCTTGGCCGCCTCGCGCAACGCCTCGACCAATACGAACAACGGTGCCAGCACCGCCCCGCTGCGCATCTCCTTTGCAAAGATCAAGGAGCCCCTCGAGGTTCCGAACCTCCTCGCGCTTCAGACCGAGAGCTTCGACTGGCTGCTCGGCAACGCCGCGTGGAAGGCTCGCGTCGAGGCCGCCCTTGAGTCGGGCTACGACGTCCCCACGAAGTCCGGTCTGGAGGAGATCTTCGAGGAGATCTCCCCGATCGAGGACTTCTCCGGGTCGATGTCGCTGACCTTCCGCGACCACCGCTTCGAGCCGCCGAAGAACTCGATCGACGAGTGCAAGGACCGTGACTTCACCTACGGTGCCCCGCTCTTCGTCACGGCCGAGTTCACGAACAACGAGACCGGCGAGATCAAGTCCCAGACGGTCTTCATGGGCGACTTCCCGCTCATGACGAACAAGGGCACGTTCGTCATCAACGGCACCGAGCGTGTCGTCGTGTCGCAGCTCGTCCGCTCCCCGGGCGTGTACTTCGACTCCTCCATCGACAAGACGTCCGACAAGGACATCTTCTCCGCCAAGATCATCCCGTCCCGGGGTGCCTGGCTGGAGATGGAGATCGACAAGCGCGACATGGTCGGCGTCCGCATCGACCGCAAGCGCAAGCAGTCCGTGACCGTCCTCCTCAAGGCTCTCGGCTGGACCACCGAGCAGATCCTGCAGGAGTTCGGCGAGTACGAGTCCATGCGCGCCACCCTGGAGAAGGACCACACCCAGGGCCAGGACGACGCGCTGCTCGACATCTACCGCAAGCTCCGTCCGGGCGAGCCGCCGACGCGCGAGGCCGCCCAGACGCTGCTGGAGAACCTGTACTTCAACCCGAAGCGCTACGACCTCGCGAAGGTCGGCCGCTACAAGGTCAACAAGAAGCTCGGCGCCGACGAGCCGCTGGACGCGGGTGTCCTCACCACGGACGACATCATCGCGACCATCAAGTACCTGGTGCAGCTGCACGCCGGTGAGACCGAGGCCGTCGCCGCCTCCGGTCAGACGATCGTCGTCGAGACCGACGACATCGACCACTTCGGCAACCGCCGCCTGCGCAACGTGGGCGAGCTCATCCAGAACCAGGTCCGTACGGGTCTCGCCCGTATGGAGCGCGTCGTGCGCGAGCGCATGACCACCCAGGACGTCGAGGCGATCACGCCGCAGACCCTGATCAACATCCGGCCGGTCGTCGCCTCCATCAAGGAGTTCTTCGGCACCAGCCAGCTGTCGCAGTTCATGGACCAGAACAACCCGCTGTCGGGTCTCACCCACAAGCGCCGTCTGTCGGCTCTTGGCCCGGGTGGTCTGTCCCGTGAGCGGGCCGGCTTCGAGGTCCGAGACGTGCACCCGTCCCACTACGGACGCATGTGCCCGATCGAGACCCCCGAAGGCCCGAACATCGGTCTGATCGGTTCGCTCGCCTCGTACGGCCGGGTCAACCCGTTCGGCTTCATCGAGACGCCGTACCGCAAGGTCATCGACGGCCAGGTCACCGACGAGGTCGACTACGTCACGGCCGACGAGGAGGACCGCTTCGTCATCGCCCAGGCGAACGCGACCCTGAACGACGACCTCCAGTTCACGGAGCCCCGCGTTCTGGTCCGCCGTCGTGGTGGCGAGGTCGACTACGTCCCGCCGACCGACGTCGACTACATGGACGTCTCGCCGCGCCAGATGGTGTCGGTCGCGACCGCCATGATCCCGTTCCTCGAGCACGACGACGCCAACCGTGCCCTCATGGGCGCGAACATGATGCGTCAGGCCGTTCCGCTGATTAAGTCGGAGGCCCCGCTCGTCGGCACCGGCATGGAGTACCGCTGCGCCACCGACGCCGGCGACGTGCTCAAGGCCGAGAAGGCCGGTGTGGTCCAGGAGCTCTCCGCCGACTACATCACCGTGGCCAACGACGACGGCACGTACATCACGTACCGCCTGGCCAAGTTCTCCCGCTCGAACCAGGGCACCTCGGTCAACCAGAAGGTCGTCGTCTCCGAGGGCGACCACGTGATCGAGGGCCAGGTCCTCGCCGACGGCCCCGCCACTGAGAACGGTGAGATGGCGCTCGGCAAGAACCTGCTCGTGGCGTTCATGCCGTGGGAGGGTCACAACTACGAGGACGCGATCATCCTGTCGCAGCGCCTCGTGCAGGACGACGTCCTCTCCTCGATCCACATCGAGGAGCACGAGGTCGACGCCCGTGACACCAAGCTCGGCCCCGAGGAGATCACCCGGGACATCCCGAACGTCTCCGAGGAGGTCCTGGCCGACCTCGACGAGCGCGGCATCATCCGCATCGGTGCCGAGGTCGTCGCCGGCGACATCCTGGTCGGCAAGGTCACCCCGAAGGGTGAGACCGAGCTGACCCCGGAGGAGCGCCTGCTCCGCGCCATCTTCGGTGAGAAGGCCCGTGAGGTCCGTGACACCTCGCTGAAGGTCCCGCACGGCGAGACCGGCAAGGTCATCGGCGTCCGCGTCTTCGACCGCGAGGAGGGCGACGAGCTTCCCCCGGGCGTGAACCAGCTGGTCCGCGTCTACGTCGCCCAGAAGCGCAAGATCACCGACGGTGACAAGCTCGCCGGCCGTCACGGCAACAAGGGTGTCATCTCCAAGATCCTGCCCATCGAGGACATGCCGTTCCTCGAGGACGGAACCCCGGTCGACATCATCCTCAACCCGCTCGGTGTCCCGTCCCGAATGAACCCGGGACAGGTCCTGGAGATCCACCTCGGCTGGCTCGCCAGCCGCGGCTGGGACGTCTCCGGCCTCGCCGACGAGTGGGCGCAGCGCCTCCAGGCCATCGGTGCCGACCAGGTCGCCCCCGGCACCAACGTCGCCACCCCGGTCTTCGACGGTGCGCGTGAGGACGAGCTCGCGGGTCTGCTCCAGCACACCATCCCGAACCGCGACGGCGAGCGCATGGTGCTCCCGTCCGGCAAGGCGCGCCTGTTCGACGGCCGCTCCGGCGAGCCGTTCCCGGACCCGATCTCGGTCGGGTACATGTACATCCTCAAGCTCCACCACCTGGTCGACGACAAGCTGCACGCCCGCTCGACCGGCCCGTACTCGATGATCACCCAGCAGCCGCTGGGTGGTAAGGCCCAGTTCGGTGGCCAGCGCTTCGGTGAGATGGAGGTGTGGGCGCTGGAGGCTTACGGCGCCGCGTACGCCCTCCAGGAGCTGCTGACGATCAAGTCCGACGACGTGACCGGCCGCGTGAAGGTCTACGAGGCCATCGTCAAGGGCGAGAACATCCCTGAGCCCGGCATCCCCGAGTCCTTCAAGGTGCTCATCAAGGAGATGCAGTCCCTGTGCCTCAACGTGGAGGTGCTGTCCTCGGACGGCATGTCCATCGAGATGCGCGACACCGACGAGGACGTCTTCCGCGCAGCGGAGGAGCTCGGCATCGACCTGTCCCGGCGCGAGCCGAGCAGCGTCGAAGAGGTCTGACGGGAGTCCGGTGCGGGGGCTCAGCGATGAGCCCCCCGCCGGCCCCAGGACCCCCGTATCAGACCCACAGCCTTACAACCCTGAGAGGGATTGACGCATAGTGCTCGACGTCAACTTCTTCGACGAGCTCCGGATCGGTCTGGCCACCGCTGACGACATCCGTCAGTGGAGCCACGGCGAGGTCAAGAAGCCGGAGACCATCAACTACCGCACCCTGAAGCCCGAAAAGGACGGACTCTTCTGCGAGAAGATCTTCGGTCCGACCCGGGACTGGGAGTGCTACTGCGGCAAGTACAAGCGTGTCCGCTTCAAGGGCATCATCTGTGAGCGGTGTGGCGTCGAGGTCACCCGCGCCAAGGTGCGCCGTGAGCGGATGGGCCACATCGAGCTGGCCGCTCCGGTCACGCACATCTGGTACTTCAAGGGCGTCCCGTCGCGCCTCGGCTACCTGCTCGACCTCGCCCCGAAGGACCTGGAGAAGGTCATCTACTTCGCGGCGTACATGATCACGTACGTCGACGACGAGCGTCGTACGCGTGACCTGCCCTCGCTGGAGGCGCACGTCTCCGTCGAGCGTCAGCAGATCGAGAACCGTCGCGACTCCGACCTGGAGGCCCGCGCCAAGAAGCTCGAGAACGACCTCGCCGAGCTGGAGGCCGAGGGCGCCAAGGCCGACGTGCGCCGGAAGGTGCGCGAGGGCGCCGAGCGCGAGATGAAGCAGCTGCGCGACCGCGCGCAGCGCGAGATCGACCGTCTCGACGAGGTCTGGGCGCGCTTCAAGAACCTCAAGGTCCAGGACCTGGAGGGCGACGAGCTCCTCTACCGCGAGCTGCGTGACCGCTTCGGCACGTACTTCGACGGCTCGATGGGTGCCGCGGCGCTGCAGAAGCGCCTGGAGTCCTTCGACCTCGAGGAGGAGGCCGAGAAGCTCCGCGAGATCATCCGTACCGGCAAGGGCCAGAAGAAGACCCGTGCGCTCAAGCGCCTCAAGGTCGTCTCCGCGTTCCTGCAGACCGCGAACAGCCCCAAGGGCATGGTTCTCGACTGCGTGCCGGTCATCCCGCCGGACCTGCGTCCGATGGTGCAGCTCGACGGTGGCCGCTTCGCGACCTCCGACCTGAACGACCTGTACCGCCGTGTGATCAACCGCAACAACCGTCTGAAGCGTCTGCTCGACCTCGGTGCCCCCGAGATCATCGTGAACAACGAGAAGCGGATGCTCCAGGAGGCGGTCGACGCCCTCTTCGACAACGGCCGTCGTGGTCGCCCGGTCACGGGCCCCGGCAACCGTCCGCTGAAGTCCCTCAGCGACATGCTGAAGGGTAAGCAGGGTCGATTCCGTCAGAACCTGCTCGGCAAGCGTGTGGACTACTCCGCGCGTTCCGTCATCGTCGTCGGCCCGCAGCTCAAGCTGCACCAGTGCGGTCTGCCGAAGGCCATGGCGCTGGAGCTCTTCAAGCCGTTCGTGATGAAGCGCCTGGTCGACCTGAACCACGCGCAGAACATCAAGTCGGCGAAGCGCATGGTCGAGCGCGGCCGCACGGTCGTGTACGACGTCCTCGAAGAGGTCATCGCCGAGCACCCGGTCCTGCTGAACCGTGCCCCCACGCTGCACCGCCTTGGTATCCAGGCGTTCGAGCCGCAGCTCGTCGAGGGCAAGGCCATCCAGATCCACCCGCTCGTCTGCACCGCGTTCAACGCGGACTTCGACGGTGACCAGATGGCCGTCCACCTGCCGCTCTCCGCGGAGGCGCAGGCCGAGGCCCGCATCCTGATGCTGTCCTCGAACAACATCCTCAAGCCGGCCGACGGCCGTCCGGTGACGATGCCGACCCAGGACATGGTCCTCGGTCTGTTCTTCCTCACCACCGACGGTGAGCTCCGTGACACCAAGGGCGAGGGCCGCGCGTTCGGCTCCACGGCCGAGGCGATCATGGCGTTCGACGCCGGCGAGCTCGCGCTGCAGTCGCAGATCGACATCCGCTTCCCGATCGGCACCGTTCCGCCGCGCGGCTGGGTTCCCCCGGTCGCCGAGGAGGGCGAGCCGGAGTGGCAGCAGGGTGACTCGTTCCGCCTGCGCACGACCCTGGGCCGCGCGCTCTTCAACGAGCTGCTGCCCGAGGACTACCCGTTCGTCGACTACTCCGTCGGCAAGAAGCAGCTCTCCGAGATCGTCAACGACCTCGCCGAGCGCTACCCCAAGGTCATCGTGGCGGCGACGCTCGACAACCTGAAGGCGGCGGGCTTCTACTGGGCGACCCGTTCCGGTGTCACCGTGGCCATCTCCGACGTCGTCGTTCCCGAGGCGAAGAAGGAGATCGTCCGCGGCTACGAGGCGCAGGACGAGAAGGTCCAGAAGCAGTACGAGCGCGGTCTGATCACCAAGGAAGAGCGCACTCAGGAGCTCATCGCGATCTGGACCAAGGCGACCAACGAGGTCGCCGAGGCGATGAACGCGAACTTCCCCAAGACGAACCCCATCTTCATGATGGTTGACTCGGGTGCCCGAGGAAACATGATGCAGATGCGGCAGATCGCCGGTATGCGTGGTCTGGTGTCGAACGCCAAGAACGAGACCATCCCGCGTCCGATCAAGGCGTCCTTCCGCGAGGGTCTGTCCGTCCTCGAGTACTTCATCTCGACGCACGGTGCCCGTAAGGGTCTCGCCGACACCGCCCTGCGTACCGCCGACTCGGGTTACCTGACCCGTCGTCTGGTGGACGTCTCGCAGGACGTCATCATCCGCGAGGAGGACTGTGGCACCGAGCGCGGTCTGAAGCTGCGGATCGCGGCCAAGGACGAGACCGGTGTCCTGCGGAAGACGGACGACGTCGAGACCTCCGTGTACGCGCGGATGCTCGCCGAGGACGTCGTCGTCGACGGCAAGGTCATCGCGCCGGCCAACGTCGACC
Organism: Streptomyces sp. NPDC004788; assembly: GCF_053601115.1. Classification (NCBI taxonomy): domain Bacteria; kingdom Bacillati; phylum Actinomycetota; class Actinomycetes; order Kitasatosporales; family Streptomycetaceae; genus Streptomyces; species Streptomyces sp. NPDC004788. The sequence continues at coordinate 126,442 of NZ_JBSGBF010000003.1, read as the reverse complement.
TGGGTGACGTGCTCATCGACGCCCTGGTCAACGCGGGCGTCGAGGAGGTCAAGACCCGTTCGGTCCTGACCTGTGAGTCCGCCGTCGGTACCTGTGCGTTCTGCTACGGCCGCTCGCTCGCCACCGGCAAGCTGGTCGACATCGGTGAGGCGGTCGGCATCATCGCCGCCCAGTCCATCGGTGAGCCCGGTACCCAGCTGACGATGCGTACCTTCCACACCGGTGGTGTGGCCGGTGACGACATCACCCAGGGTCTGCCGCGTGTCGTCGAGCTCTTCGAGGCCCGTCAGCCCAAGGGTGTCGCCCCGATCTCCGAGGCGGCCGGTCGCGTCCGCATCGAGGAGACCGAGAAGACCAAGAAGATCGTCGTCACCCCGGACGACGGCACCGACGAGACGGCGTACCCGATCTCGAAGCGTGCCCGTCTGCTCGTGGGCGAGGGCGACCACGTCGAGGTGGGCCAGAAGCTCACCGTGGGTGCCACCAACCCGCACGACGTGCTGCGCATCCTGGGTCAGCGTGCCGTCCAGGTCCACCTGGTCGGCGAGGTCCAGAAGGTCTACAACTCGCAGGGCGTGTCGATCCACGACAAGCACATCGAGATCATCATCCGGCAGATGCTGCGCCGCGTGACGATCATCGAGTCCGGCGACGCGGAGCTGCTGCCGGGCGAGCTCGTCGAGCGCTCGAAGTTCGAGACCGAGAACCGTCGTGTGGTCCAGGAAGGCGGCCACCCGGCCTCCGGCCGTCCGCAGCTGATGGGTATCACCAAGGCCTCGCTGGCGACGGAGTCCTGGCTGTCGGCCGCCTCCTTCCAGGAGACGACCCGAGTCCTGACGGATGCGGCGATCAACGCCAAGTCCGACAGCCTCATCGGCCTCAAGGAGAACGTCATCATCGGTAAGCTCATCCCGGCCGGTACGGGTCTGTCCCGCTACCGCAACATCCGGGTCGAGCCGACCGAGGAGGCCAAGGCCGCGATGTACTCGGCCGTCGGCTACGACGACATCGACTACTCGCCGTTCGGCACCGGCTCCGGCCAGGCCGTTCCGCTGGAGGACTACGACTACGGTCCGTACAACCAGTAAGTAGCGAGAGAAACGCCAAGAAGGGCGGCACCCCGCACGGGGTGCCGCCCTTCGGCGTTCGTTCCGGAAGCGGGCTCAGCGCGCGGTCAGCTCCCAGACCGTGACGGCGACCGTGGCCACCGCGGCCAGCGCGCCGATGCTGGCCAGCGGCCAGCGGGCCCGTTCGAGGGCGTCGAGCCGGGCCTCGTGGTCGGCGAGCTGCTTGTCGGTCTGGTCGCTGCGCTGTACGAGGAGCGCGAGCGAGCCGTCGACCCGGGCGAAGCCGGCCTCCAGCGTGCCGCGCAGCCGCTCCAGTTCGAGGGCCACGGCGACGGGGTCGTTCGGGTCAGACTCGGTCATCGGCGGCCGCCTCCGGAAGCGTCACCGGGAGCGTCTGCGGCGTGGTGCGCAGCCAGCCGGGGAGCAGGCGCTGGACGGCGGACAGGGCCATCACCCGGGTGAGGGCGCCGGCGACGGCGAGCCCGCCGGCGACCCAGGGCAGGGTGGCGGGGAGCCCGGAGGCGTCGACGATCTCGGGCAGGACGACGGCGATGCCGACGGCGGCCTGCAGCACGGTGCGGGCCGTCCGCTTGGCGGCTTCGGACATGGTGGTTCTCCTTGCGTGGGGGGTCTTGCTGGTCGGGGCTGCTCCCCGTACGGGAGCTACTGCACGAACGGGACCTTCAGCGCGTTCCAGGAGGCGGCGCCCGGCCAGCCGTCGGCGTCGGAGCCGGAGAAGCCGAGCTTGCGCTGCCAGGCCGCGTACGACTGGCGGTCGGTCTCGGACCAGCGCGGGCTCGGGCCGACCTGGTAGCGGCCGCAGCCCTCGGCGACCAGCCGGCGGCCCATCGCGGTGACGATGGGGGAGCTCGGGGTGGTCTTGAAGAAGGCGGTGCCGGGGAACGGCTGGTAGCGCGGGGTGGCCGGCTGGGCGGGGGCGGTGGGCTTGGCCGCGGGGGCCTTGCCGAGCCGCTGCTGCACCCGGCCGCGCATGACGGGCATGCCGAAGCCGCGCGGGTCGTTCTTCCAGTCGGACCACTCGGAGTGGCCGATGACGGACTTGGCGCCCCAGCCGTGGGCCCGGCAGAGCGCGGCCGAGACCCGCTCGATGGCCTCCAGCTGGACGGCCGGCCAGGGGTCGGAGCCGTTGCCGAGGTTGATGCACTCGAAGCCGTAGAAGCGCGAGTTGCCGTCGACGGCGCCGGAGCTGCCCTGGTGCTCGTGCGGGACCGGCGGCCGGTCCCCGTACGTCTCGCTGACCACCGCCTGGAGGACGGACGGGTCGCCGCCGCCCGCGTGGTTGGCGCGGCCGTTGGCGATCAGGTGGACGGTGCCGTCCTTGGCGATGACGCCGTGGCACAGCGGGCCGGGGAGGCCCTCGTAGCCGTCGTAGCACATGCCGACGGTGTGCTCGGTGCCGCTGGACACGCTGTGGTGGATCATCACGCCGACCACGGGCCCCCAGGCCCCGTGACCGTTGCGGTTGTGGGTGCGCCAGCCGTCGTGCTCGACGACGGTGACGCCTTCGGCGCGGAGCGCGGCGACGAACCGGTCCGCGGAAAGGGGGGCTGCCATGTTGTCCTCCGGGCATGAGAAAACCCCGGCCGGTCTGTCGGCACGGGGCGGGACGTACGGGGTGAGCTCTGAGGGATTACGGGGCGGGCGTGGCCGGCGGGTCGGCCGGGGCCCAGGTGGCGCACAGCGCGGCGTAGGCGGCGCGGCGGTTCTCGAAGTCGGCGAGGGCGGCGCTGACGGCCCGCTGCACGGCGGTCTGGTCCGGGACGGCGGGGACGCCGTTCTGCGCCTGGATGATGACCAGGCCGGAGCCGCGCAGGAGGGCGTCGCCCGTGCCCTTCTCGCTGACCTCGGCGGTGACGTACACCGCCGGGTACTGCCCGGTCACCGGGTCGCGCTCCAGGGTGTAGCCGAGGCTGTTGTCGTACACGTGGACGTTGAGCGTGTGGCCGTTCTCGGTGACGACGGCGCGGCCCGCGTAGTCGACGGCGACGCCCCAGGGCTGGCTGGTGTCGATGTTCATGGTGTGCTCCTCAGGTCTGCGTGCCGTGGATGAGGACGGGCTGGGCGTAGACCGTGCCGGCCGTGGCCAGGGCCTGGATCTCGATGTTCATGGTCTGGCCGAACCTGGCCTTGATGTCGCCGGGCAGCAGGCCGGTGTAGTCGTAGGTGGTGCCGGCGGTGACGGTGGGGCCGAACGGGGTGCTGTCGACGAGGACCCGCACCTGGCCGGTGCCGCCGGTCGACGCCGCCGTGCTGATGGCGAGCCGCATCTTCGGCTGCCAGATCGGGTTGGAGCAGCGGGCGATGGTCGTGAAGGCGGTGCTGGTGGTCGAGGGCCACTTGGCCGGGTCGACGGCCAGCGGCGGCATCAGCTGGAGCCAGGGCCGGGCCAGGCCGCCGGTCATGATGTCGTCCGAGAAGATCTCGTGGCTGTAGCCGTCGAACACCCGGATCAGCGGCCGGGTGAGGGCGATGTTGGCGGTCTGCGTCGCGGGCCGGAACTCGTTGGCCGCGGGGCGGGTGTTGACCGCGGTGGACAGTGTCTTGAGCCGGCGTTCCATCTGGTTCAGCCGGTCGATGATGTCCTCGGGCAGCTGGGGCATCAGGCCTCCTCAAGGTAGAGCTCGGCGGTGTCGGGCCGGCCGCGCTCCGGGGGAGTGACCTTGACACCGATGATCCGGTAGCGGGCGTCGAGGCCCTGCGAGAACCACTCGTCGTTGATCCGGATGCGGGCGACACGGCCGATGAGCTGCGGCGGGACGACGCCGCCCAGGTGGATGCTGACCTGGGGGATCACCACGGCGCCCCGGGACTCGCCGAGTTCGCGGCCGGCGATGGAGTCGAGCGCGAGCGGGTCCGTGACCTCGTTGTGGTCCGAGGACAGGTCGATCAGCGGCCAGCCGTCGACGAGCAGGTCGGTGGCGATCTGCTGGTTGGAGTAGAGCGGCCGGGACTCGGTGGCGGCGTTGGAGTTGACGGAGGCGCCGCGGGCCAGGGCCGTGGTGCCGCCGCGGGTCGCGTCGTACGGGAAGGAGTACGACAGGATGACGCCGGGCCGGTCGAAGATCAGGTCGGTCGCACCGTTGACGATCTTGGGCGCGCCGAGCCGGAGCTGCTTGATCCGGGCACCGTTCTGGTTGGGGTCCGGGTCGCGGTAGACGAGGATCTGGTACTCGAAGCCGTTCTCCAGCTTGGAGATCTGGTCGAGCGCGTCCTGGTAGACGGTCTCGTCGCCGAGCCGCCAGGAGACCGTGCGCTTGTAGTCGGAGCTCTCGTCGCCGAAGGTGATGCCGAGCCGGCGGGGCTCCTCGCCGGAGGGGGCGCCCGGGTAGTTCTGGACGTCGAGCTCCTGCCAGAGCCGGCGGGCGATCTCCAGCTGGTCGGTGGGGGTGTCGTACTTGATCTCGGTACGGATGCGGCGCCGGCTCGCGTACGAGTCGAAGGTCGCCGCCTGGATGCCGAGGGTCAGCACGCCGCGGCCGCTGGACTGCAGCGTGGTGGTCCAGACGATGCCGCCCCACCACAGGTCCCCGCCGCGCTCCAGGTAGACCGCGGTGCGGCCCTCGCGGACCTTCTTCACCCGCTCGGCGATGGCCTTGTCGGGGATCGGGATGGTGCCGGAGAGGGAGCCGGCCTTGCCGATGTAGTCGTCGAACTGGACGTCGCGCAGCGGCAGGATGTCCAGGGTCTGGTCGGTGAGCAGGTCGGTGAAGATGGCCCGGTAGGGCGTGTCGAGTGCCATGAGCGGGCCTCCTTACAGGACGTAGGTGGCGGAGACGCGGACGTAGCGCCCGGCGGTCAGGACGGCGTTGGGGGACCAGGTGCGCAGGTTGACCACGCCGTTGGTCGCGAGGTCGGCGGAGCCGTTCGCGAAGCCGTCGGAGGCTATGGCCTCCATGCCGATCATGGGCCGCCACCCGACGGGCAGGGTGCACAGCGGCTCGTCAGTGATGTTGCCGGCGGCGTTGGACGTGATGTCGGCGCCGCTGCGGGTGAGGGTGACGGTCATGGTGCACACGCCGCCCTTGGTCCTGCGGGCGCTGTAGGCCGCCACGGTCCAGTTGGGCAGCGCGGTCGCGCCGGTGGTGATGGTCTCCACCTCGACCGGCGGCTGGTACGTCACCCAGGCGCTGCCGTTCCAGCGCTGCAGCTGGCCGCCGTTGTAGTCGCGGTACTGGCCGGTGTAGCTGCCGGTGGTGATGGTGCCGCTGGGCGCGATGCCGCCGATCTCCTTGGGGTAGGCGACCCAGGCGGTGCCGTCCCAGCGCTGCAGGAAGTGCGCGTTGTCGTTGTCCTGGTACTGGCCCGGGTAGGCGCCGGCGATGCCGGCGTTGTTGTAGACGGGCATGATGCCGCCGGACGAGACGGTGGTGACGCGCAGGTCGGTGGAGGCGCCGCCGGCCCAGTCGATGCCGCCGTTGCCGGCGGACGCGCCCTTCTTCACCTTGACGGAGAACAGGGCGAGCGAGCGGACGGGTGCGGTCGGGGCGACCGGGGTGGCCGACGGCGTGCCCTTGATGATCTCGATGACGGCGTCGTACTTGCCGAGGGCGTCGACGTCGTGGTCGTAGACGCGGAGCACGACGAGGTCGATGCGGTCGTTGAGCGGGTCGCCGTCGGCGAAGGTGATGATGATGTCCTCGTCGAGGGCGACCGGGTAGGCGCCGTCGGTGACGGCGCCGGCCTGGATGACGGCCTTGCCGTGGTAGACGGTGGCCGTCATCGGGCCCAGGCCGCTCATCCACAGGCCGCCGACCCGGTACTTGCCGTCGTACGTGCCGGGCAGGATGCCGGACCGGACGCCCAGCGGGTTGACGGGGGTGGTGGCGCCGATGTTGGTGACGCGGGTGTTCTGGCGGGTCTGACCGGTGGGCAGCAGCCAGCCGGAGCGTACGGGCATGGGTTCTCCTGTGGATCGGGGCGGTCGGGCGGCTGGAGCGGCGCTCGGCTAGTACTGCGGGGTGACCTGGATGAAGGAGTTGTCGAACCAGGCCCGCACGTTGGCGTCGGAGGTCCGGTAGTACGAGGTGACCGTGTAGGTCTGGCCCGGCGTCAGGTTGAAGAGGCGCTGGGTCGTCGAGGCCGAGACGGCGGCCGTCGGGGCGGAGGACTTCGAGGCCATCGCGGCCAGTTCGTCGTCCAGATCACGGATGACGGTGGTGCCCTGGGTGATCCGCACGCACATGTAGGCCGAGCTGGCGATGCCCGTGGTGCCGCTGTTCAGGCTCAGCTCCATGCGCGAGCCGAAGGTGAGGATCGCCTGCCGGGACGAGGGGGCGACGAAGGTCACCGCCATCGGGTTCTCGGCCCGCTCGATGAGTGTGTTCACGTAGGTCGTCGAGAGCGTGTAGCCCGCGTCGATCGAGTCGTTGAAGTACGGGCCGGGGTACGCCGGGGCCCACGCCGAACCGGTCCAGCGCTGGAGCGGGCCGTCCGAGACGGCCCGGTACTGGCCGATGTAGGAGCCCTGCAGGGTGGAGGCGGAGTTCGGCACGATACCGCCGAGGGCCTCCGGGTACGCGACCCACTTGCCGCCGTCCCAGCGCTGCAGCTGGTTGTTCGGGGCGTCGATGTACGCGCCCGGGTGGGCGCCCGGCAGGATCTGGCCCTCGACCGGGAGGATGCCGCCGGCCGAGACGACCGGGGTGCGCAGGTCCGTCAGGGACGTGGCCCACGGGATGCCGCCGTTGCCCGCGCTGGCGTTGGCCGGCACGAGGACCTGGTACAGCGGGAGGCTGCGCGGCGGGACGGCCGGAAGCTTCGGGGCTGCGTCGGGCACGCCCTGGATGACCTCGATGACGGCCTCGTTGCGGGTGCCGCCGTCGTAGAGCTTGTCGTAGACCCGCAGGACCACCAGGTCGAGGCGGCCGTACGTGGCGGAGCCGGCCGCGAAGGTGACCTGCTCGGCGGCCGGCAGGGTCACCGGGTAGACGCCCTGGGAGATGTCGCCCTGGATGACGGCACGGCCCTCGGAGACGGTCGCCGTCATCGCGGAGGCGCCGGTCATCCAGAAGCCGGACAGGCGGTACTGGCCGTTGTAGGAGCCCGGCAGGATGCCGGAGCGGACCTGGACCGGGTTGATCATGGTGGTCGGGGTCTGGGTGAGGCGGGTGTCCTCGCGGGTCTGGCCGGTCTCGGCGACCCAGCTGCTGCGCAGGTTCATGGGGTTCTCCTGGTCGAGGTTGAGAGGAGGACGGTTCGGGACCGGGTCAGGACCGGATCCACTGGGCGGTGAGGGTCGTGTAGTAGCCGGAGCCGCCGAGGGTGCGGACCGGCGCGGTGGCGTTGTGGTAGCCGGCGAGCTGGAGCACGTTGCCGGCGGTGAGCTTGACGATGCCGTCGCCGCCGACGCTCGTGGTGCCCATGGACGCCGCGGCCATCCAGGTCATCCGGGAGTAGCCGACGCCGCCGACGAGCAGGCGGGCGCCGCGTATGCCGCTGGTGGAGTCGCCGTACCAGTTGATGTTGGCGCCGACCCGCCACCAGCCGGTGCGCGGGACGACGAAACTGTCGGTGCCGTTCCAGCCGTTGAAGTCGTCGATGTCGACGTAGTTCAGAGTGATCGGCGTCCAGGCGTTCTGCGGCACGCTCTGCATCGAGGTCTGCGAGGCGCTGAAGAGGATCGTCGCCTTGCCCTCGGCGTACTGCCAGGCCGCGCCGTCCCAGCGCTGCAGGATGCCGGCGTTGTCGCGGTACTGGCCGACGTAACTGCCGGTCGTCGCCGTGCCGTTGGGCGCGATGCCGCCGGTCGCCTTCGGATACCCGACCCAGGCGGTGCCGTCCCAGCGCTGCAACTGGCCCGAGACGTCCCGGTACTGGCCGGCGTACACGCCGTTGAAACCGCTCGTCGGCATGATGCCGCCGAGCGCCGTCATCGGATAGTGCCTGGTGGTGACGGCGCCGGTCGTCCAGCCGATGCCGCCGGTGCCGGCGGAGGTGCCGGCCGGGACGGAGACCGTGTAGAGCTGGAAGGAGCTGCCGGGGCCCGAGGCCGGGATCTGGGGGGTGGCCGAGGGCGTGCCCTTGATCAGCCGGATCACGGCGTCGGTGGCGCCGCTCTTGTCGTAGGTGTCGTCGAGTACGGCCAGCTCGATCACGTCGATCCGGCCGTACTGCGGGTCACCGTCGGGGATGGTGATCGACTCGGGGGCGGTCACCGCGATCATGTACGCGCCCTGGGCGGTCTCGTTGCCCTGGATGACGGCCCGGCCGGTGCCGATCGTGCACTGCATCGCGGAGTCGCCGGTCAGTGCGAAGCCGCCCGGCACGATGCCGGGCCGCGAGCGCAGCGGGGGAGCGGTGGCGCTGCCGCTGCTGGGGGTGAGCAGCGCGGACAGGGCGATCCGGGTGTCCTCGCGGGTCTGGCCCGTGGACTGGAGCCAGGCGGCCCGTACGGTCATGGGGTCACTCCTTTACGGGTCGGGCGGGGGGCTTCGGTCACCACTCGGCGCTGCGCCAGCGGACGGTCATCAGCGCGTCGGGAGTGGCGGAGTCGGGGCGGAACGCCAGCTCGGTGCGGCCCGGCTCCAGCAGGAACAGCTCTTCCGGGCTGGAGTCGGCCATCGCGGTGTGGCGGCGGGACGCGGTGTTGTTGAGCGTGACCGTGCCCGCAGCGGTGTCGACGACGAGCTCGTCGCCGGCGGCCAGGTCGATCGCGTACCGCAGCCGGCGCTTGCTGACCCGCTCGGTGACGGTCGGCGTGGAGCAGGGGCCGCGGAAGACGATCACCGGGTGGGTGGGCGCCGAGCCGGTGTTCTCGGCGACGGCGTCACCGGTGGACTTGGCCTGGCCCCAGTTGAGCGGCCAGGTCAGCGGCCAGGTCAGACCGGACTCGGGCTGCGGGGCGGTGGTGGAGGCGGTCTGCTCGTTCACGACGTAGCGGCGCGGGTCCGAGGCGAGCCACTGCACCGACATGCGCGTGCTGCCCTGGGTGGCGAAGCCCTGGTCGGCGGGGACGACGCGCTGGGAGATCCGGGCGCGTACGGCGAGCAGTTCGCCGTGCAGCCGGACGGTGAGCCAGCGCTCCTCCTCCAGCAGGCCGAGCGCCTGGCGCAGCGCGCGGACGGCCTCGGGCACGCCGTCGAAGTCCGGCATCAGCACGATCGTGCCGCCGACCTTGCGCGGCTTGGCGTAGCGGGAGCCGGACCAGGCGCCGTGCGAGGTGGGCCGGTCGGCGTCGGAGGAGTCGTACTCGGGCAGGTCCTCCCAGCCCGACAGACCGGTCCGGTCGACGGCGAAGGGCGTGCCGGGGCCGATGAGAAGCCCGGCCCACTGCATCTGCCCGTCCTGGGTGATGAGGGAGCCGGGCGCGAGGTCGGCGGTGTAGTTGTTCGCGTCGTAAGCGACGATGGTCTCGGCCATGGGCCGGTCACCTCACTTCTGAGGGGGTGTCAGATGGGCGGGTTCAGCAGTGCGCGGCCGCGAGGAACAGCAGGTCCTCGGCGGTCGACCGCGGGCCGGCCCCGGGGTCCTCGTGGAAGTCCCGGATCCGGTGCGGCTGCCGGGGTGCCTCGGTGATGGCCGGGACGCGCCGGTTCTCCAGGACGCTGAGCGCGTCGATGCGCGGGGCGTCGGGGGCGCCGGGGAAGACGACACCGCCCTCGGCGAGCATCGGGATCTTCGGGATGTCGACGCCGAAGTGCTTGCCGAGGAAGTCGAAGCTCAGCTTGTTGAGCCCGTCGATGATCCAGTTGGCGAAGGCGATGAGCCCGTCGATGGGTCCCTTGACGACGCCGATGACGGCGGTGAGGGCGCCCTTGATGAGCTCGCCCATGCCGTGCAGGGCGTTGCCGACGGCTTCCTTGGCGTGGCTGAAGAAGCCGGGCACGGACTCGGTGAAGAACGAGATCAGCGGATGGATGACGTTCTTGATGGCGCCGATGGTGCTGGAGGCGATGGAGCGGAGCTGGTTGGTGGCGGAGGTGACGATGGACTGGACGTGGGAGAAGCCGTGGATACCGTCCGCGATGATCTTCAGGGCGGTCGTGAAGACGACCAGGTACGCCTTGAAGTAGTTCGCGATCAGCGTGCCGATGGCCTTCAGGATCGGCTGGAGGAACGTCCAGATGGACTGGAAGACCTTCAGGGCCTGCTGGAAGACCTGCTGCATGATGCGCTGGCCGGCCTCGGAGTTCATGGCGTAGTCGATCAGCCAGCCTGCGACGGGCATGAGGATGCCGAGGAGGAAGCCGAGCGGGTTGGCGCGCATGGCGAGGTTGACGCCGGTCATGGCGACGGAGGCGATCTCCATCACGAGGCCGAACTTGTCCATGAGGCCGGTGACGATGTCGGCGATGGGGAGCATGGGCAGGAGGAAGGTGAGGATGCCGCCGAGGCCCTTGCCGAGTTTTCCGAGCGCGCCCTTGGTCGTGCCAGCCTTGGCGCCGATGGACTTGACGCCGCGATGGGCGTTGGAGCGGCCGAGCCTGGTGACGGTGTCGCCCGCGGAGACGGCTTCGGTGCGGAAGCGCTTCACGGTGGTGCCGGCCCCGCGGGCCTGGTCGGCAAGGCGCTTGACCTTGCCCTCGGCGTCGCGGAACTTGGCCGTGGTTCCGCGCAGCGCGGCGGTGGCCTCCCGGATGTCTCTGCTGACCTGCTGCAGGGCGGGGGCGACTCCCGAGAGCAGGTTGCTCAGCGGCAGCTGCGCGGCGGCCGCACTCATCCGCGCGCCTTCGCCAGGTACATCAGCGCGTCCGCGGTCGACTGCGGGTCACTGTTGCGAGCCGCGTGGTAGTGCTCGATGTGCAGCCCGGCGCCAACGCCCTGACCCGCCTGTAGCTGCGCGTGCATCCGGGCGCGGCGGGCGGTGAGGGCGAGCAGTCGGTCCAGCTTGGAGAGCGGGAGGACGGCCTCGGCCTCGCCGGCCTCGGCGATGATCGCCGGGACACCGCCGGCGCGCGGCATGACGACACCACCGGTGGCCAGCATCGGGATGGTCGGGATGTGGACGCCGAAGGTCTTGCCGCCGACGAGCGGGACCCAGCCGGGGACGCTGACCTTGACACCGTTGACCGCGCCGATCATCCGGTTGATCAGGCCGATGACGGCGTTGATCGGGCCGGAGACCGCGGTCTTGATGCCGTTGAAGGCGCGGGACGCGATGCCGCTGAGCGTGCCCCAGATCGCCGACATCCTGTCCTTCACGGCGGTGAAGGCGTTCGGGATCGTGGTCTTGATCCAGTTGACGATGGGCGTGATCACGGCCTTGATGCCGTTCCACACGGTGCTGATGACGGCCTTGATGGCCTTCATCACCGTGGTGATGACCGTCTTCCAGATGTTGACGTACGTCTTGATGACGTTCGCGACGACCTTGACGACGGTGGAGATGGCCGACTTGATGCCGTTCCAGACCGTCTTGATCAACGCGCCGGCCTTCTTCATGATCGGCCCGATGGCCTTCATCACGGCGCTGATCACCGTCTTGATGACGCCGAACGCCTTCTTCATGATCGTCTGCATCGTCTTCGAGCGGGTCGCCATCTCGACGACCTTCTCGATGAGCGGCATGAAGAGTTCCAGCAGGCGGGCCAGGAAGTTGCCCTTCATGGACTTGTTGAGCTTGTCCTGGCCCTTGCTCGCCTTGCCGGCACCCGACTCGTACTTGCCGAGCTTGCCGCCGGCGGACTCGCCGGTCTTGCCGGCCTTGGTCATGGACTTCTCGGCCTGGTCGGTGGCGGTCTTCAGGCTCTTGAGCTGAGAAGTGCTGGAATCGGCCGAGGTCTTGAGCTGCTTGACGCCGTTCGAGGCGGAGGTCGACCCGCTGCCGACCTTGGTGACGGCCTGGGCGCTCTGGTCGGCGTTGGTCTTGAAATTCTTGAGCGCCGACGAAGTGCCGGCCAGTGCTCTCGCGAGGGACATGGTCACCTGATTTCAGGGTTCAGGGGCGAAAGGTGAGGGGAGAGGCAGCGACCGCGGGGCAGGCTGTCCCGTCAGGCGGCACTCGCGGCGTTGCGAAGTGCCGTCCGCAGGTTGTTGAGATCCTTCGTCGCTTCCCCGGCGTTCTTCTTCAGAAGGTTCTTCGCTCTCGTTTCCTCACCGGCGAAGTAACGGGCCTTGAGCCGGGCCTTGTGGGCGCGGTCCGCGACCTTTCTGGCGGCCTTGTCGGCCCGCTTTGCCTCGCGGTCCGCCTTCTTGGCCTCCCGTTCCGCCTTCCTCGCGTTGCGCTCGGCGGCGTAGAAGGCATCGAGGCTGGCCTGTGTGTGGCCGCCGGGCCGGCGCGCCGCGTCGCGGGCCTCCCCGGCGGTCCGCGCGGTCTCCCGGCGGTCGGCCGCGGTGGTCCGCGACTCGGTGAACCGGGTCAGCGCGTCCTTCAGGTCCTGCTGCCGCTTGAAGAGCTTCTTCTGCTGTCGTTCCATCCTCAGCTGGAAGTGCTTGGCCGCGTCGGCGCGCTTCCAGCCCCACAACTGCTTGCCCATCCAGGTGACGCCCTTTTCGTCGACCTTGAGGAAGGCATAGCCGAAGGAGGCGAGGGTCACGCCGGCGAGTTCCGCCTTGAGGAGCGTGATGTCGCCCTTCATGCCCGATACCGAGCTCGACGCCCCGATGGCCGCCTTCTTGGTCTCGGTGTAGTCGGAAGGGCTGATCCATGGGGCGATGGTGGTGAGTACTTCCTCCCCGAAACTGGGGGAGTGGTTGGGGTTCGGTGTTGCCATGGCTGTCCTCGATTCGGAGGGTCGTGCCGAGGCGCACCCGGAAACACCTGAGCCGCCTGCCCTTCACGGGCGCAGGCGGCTCATGCGCGTGGGCGGCGGGAATCGGTCCCGCCGGCGAGGCGTGGTGTGGCGTGCGGGTGTCAGCGGCGGCTGAGTTCGGCGAGTGCGTCGTTCCAGCCGGCGGTGTACGCGCGGAACTCGCGAGCTTCGATCTCGGCGTCGAGGGTGGCGAGCAGTGCGCGCTTGTCGAGGGGACCGGGGCCGCGGAGCAACACGTCGATGCGGTCGTGGAGCGTGCTCCCTGAGCGGCTTCCCCCGGTCTGAGACGTCATGGTGCCCTGCCTTCCGCTATCGAACGTGCGTGCGAAGCATTGTCGAACAGAGGTTCGAGCTTTGTCGAGTCTGAAACGCCTGACGTCGCGTCTTCCGGAAGGCGGTCCCTGCCGGTTGGCCCTTGACCAGAGCCTGTGTTCGACCGGGGTACTCTGGATGGCGCGTTCCCTGCACCTGACACAGTCCGGGGAGCGAGGGGCGCGTAGGGGCGCGCGGGGACCCCAGGGGGTTGGAAGGCAGTGCGGACGCATGGAAACGGAGCCGGGCGCTAGCCGGCGGGAGCGGGTCATCGACTGGCTCGAAGCCCATCCAGACCTGCCCCACCTCTTCGCCCGTCTCAGCGAGCTCGTCCATGTCGCCGGGTACGCCCCGGAGGACCTCGTCGTCATGCCCCGCGCCGAGGTGGACCGGCGCGAGACCGCCGCGTTCACGGCGGGCTGGGCCGAGGCCGTCTCGGACGAACTCCCGCGCATCCGCCGCGAGTACGAGAAGCGGGTCGCCGACGCGTACGCGCAGGGCCAGGGCGACGCCCGAGGCATACGCAGACCACAGCGGCGCACCGACAGCGTTCCGGGCGACGGCGCCCGGGTCATCCCGCTGCCCTTCGCCCGGCTGCTCGAACCGCCGGCCGTCGTGGTCGAGGCCGAGGAGCGCGTCCGCCGGGAGCGCGAGCTGTTCGAGCAGCGCGCCGAGCCCGATCCCGTACCGGTCGGCTCGGCTCCGGCGCCCGTTCCACCGCCCGGGCCGGCCTCGCCGCCGCCCGCGCCCGCGCGCGTAGCGGAAGACGCGCCCGAGCCCGTACCCGATCCCGCTCCGGAACCGGACGTCCTGGTGACGGCTCACGAGAGCCGTGCGCGCAGGAACGCCCAGCCGGTGCGGAAGGTGGTACGGGGCAAGGGCGGGCGGCCGATCGTGCCGCCGCTCAACGGCGTCCCCGTCCAGACGGGAACGGCCGCCGACCGCCGTGACGCCGAGTCCGGCGAACCGGGCGGGCGCGCGGGCGGCCGGGGGCGGCGGCTCTCCGACCGGGCCAGGGCCCTGGAGGAGGAGCTGGCCGCCGAACGAGCACAGGAAGCGCCCCCGGAGCCCGCTCCCTGAGAACAGGGAACGGGCCCCGAGGGCCGTGGGGGATGGCAACGGAGGGTGGCGTCAGCCGAAGAAGCGGGCGAGGTCGCCGGGGGAGACCATCTCAGGGGTCTCTTCCTCTGAGGCGTCCTCGTCCAGTTCGTCCTCGTCCTCGTCCATGACGCGCGGACGGGGGACGGGCTGCGGAGGCTCGGGCTGGTCGTCGTCCTCGCCCGTGTTGACGCAGGCGAACATCCAGTTGGCCGCCGCCAGATGGTCCACCACGGCCGCGAGCAGATGGTCCGTGACCGTCCACTCGGCCGCCTCGCCGTGCAGCTCACGCTGCACGGCGCTGTCCGTCGGCAGGTGCTGGATCAGGACCGAGAGCCGCCGGCTGGACAGCTCGCCGCGGTACCAGTCGAGCAGATCGGTGTTGTAGTAGCGGAGGAAGTCCGCTTCAAGGGCCTCGGCGTGTTCGTCGACGAACTCGACGAGGCTCAGTCTTCCCCCAGGCCGAGCCCGGTCTCCTTGCCGTACGCCTCCAGGATGGCGGCGATGTCCTGCATGGTGATGTCGTGCTGCTCGAAGCTGGCGAACTGCTTCTCACCCATGAGGAGTTCGAGCAGCCCGTCCACGTCGTTGTCGTCGAGCTTGCGCAGGGCCTTCGCCGTCGCGCGGGAGAGCTCGGTGGGGAGGGTGTAGGTCTCGCCGTCCAGTTCGAAGCTCCAGCTGCGGCCGGAGGCCTCCATGCGCTGGGCACGAGCGGCGTTGACGTCGAAACGGGCCATGGTGGCGTACTCCTGTGTTCGAGTGGGTGAAGAGAGGAGAGGGTGGAGAGGGGTGGGGCGGGGCGGTGGTGACCGCCCCGCCCCGGGTGAGGCCGACTCGGCCGGCCGTTGATCCGGTGGATCAGACGGTCGGGGAGTACTGGCTGTCCTTCATGAGGAAGGTCGCCAGCGGCTTGCCGTCGCCCTTCGACATGGCCGAGAAGGTGACGCCCAGCGTGGACGCGGCCTTGCGGCCCAGCTTGATGTCGTCGGTCGCGGTGACCTGGCCGTTCGGGATGATGAAGCGGTACTTGACCACGGTCGTGCCACCGGCCTTGACGTCGGTGAACTCCAGGCCGAGGGCGCGCACGTCGACGAACGGACGCTCGGCGATCTCGTAGCGGTAGGTGTCCACCGCCGGGGTCGGCTCCGCCTTGACGGCGTCGCCACCCATGAAGAACGGCAGCGTGTCCTCGTTGAACTGGAGCATGGCGAACTTCAGCGACAGGTCACGCGCCGAGTAGATGTAGTGGACCGGGGAGACCGACTGCCACGAGTCGACGGCCTCCAGCTTGTCCTTCTTCGAGAAGGTGACACCGTCGCCGGTGGTGAAGCCGAGGTCCTTCCAGCCCGCGCCGGACCAGTCGGCGGCGGAGTCCGTGCCGAAGGAGGCCGGGGCGGCGTTGCCGGCGGCGGCGACGTAGAGCTTGCCCTGTCCGGCGACGCGGATCTCGGCGGCGTTGTTTCCAGCCATGGTGGGGTTTCTCCTTGATGAGAGGGTGAGGGCACCGCCCCGGGCCGTCAGGACCCGGGTACGGCAAAGGCCCCGCCGGACGGCGAGGCCTGGTCTGTGGGGCGACCGTCACGAGGGGACGGCCGGCGGGGGACCGTTACGGAGCGACGGTCAGGGAGAGCTGGATCAGGCAGAGGTAGCGGTTGGCGCCCCGGTAGAGGTAGTCGGGCGTCCAGCGCGGCCCGTCCATCTCCTCCACGTCCTGCACGAGGTTGTTGCCGATCACCTTGCCGAGCGTCATGAGCAGCGACTTGCGGGCGGCGTTGGCGAGGATGTGGGCCGCGGGCTTGGTCGGCGCGTAGACCTCGAACTCGATCAGCGGCTTGTCCAGGTGCAGGTCACCGATCCAGGCGCCGCCGCGGCGGTTGACGAGGACCGCGGTCTGGGTCCCGTCGAAGCCGGCGGGGGCCTGGGCGGCGACCGTGGCGCCGGCCAGCGCCGGGTCGGCCTTGAGGACGTCGACGACCAGCTTCTCGACGTCCGGGAACGCACTCGGGGGAGTGGTCATGACGGTTCTCCTCAGGGATAGGGGGAGATGAGGCGGGGTGGTGCGGTGGTGCGGTGGTGCGGGGGGCCGCCCGGGGCGCTCGACGCGGGGAAGGGGGCGGGGGCGCGGAGCGCTCCCGGACGGCGAACGGCGGAGACTGCGGCCCGTCTCGCGGGCACAGCTCCGCCGCTGCACCAACTGTGACAGAGAGCGTGCGCGCACGCAACTAGTTCGGTGACCAGTTCCGGAAAGGGCGCCCATCGAGCGGGCCATGCGTCTCTGACCTGCGGCTTTGTGGACGAAGTGGCCGCGATAGGTTGAGGCTCCCCGACCAGAGGAGCCGCCCGTGCCGCCCCTGCCCGCCCCCTCCCGCCCCCGCCTCCTCTACGTCACCGACCTCGCCTACCCGGCCCGCGGCCGCCGTTACTGCGACGAGGACATCGACCTCACCGCCCGGCTGCGCGCCGAGTTCGACCTCGCCCTGTGCCACCCGCGCGACGCCGCCGCCCTCATGGCCGGCTTCGACGCCGTCGTCGTCCGCAACAGCGGCCCCGTCCTGCACTACCAGGACGCCTACGACGCCTTCCGCGCCCGGGCCGCCGCCACCGGCGCCCGCGTCTACAACCCGCTGCACGGGCGTGGCGACATGGCCGGCAAGCAGTACCTGCTCGACCTCACCACCGCCGGACTGCCCGTCATCCCCACCGTCGACCGCGCCGCCGACCTCGACCGACTGCCCGCCGCCGAGACGTACGCGGTCAAGCCCAAGGCCGGCGCCGACTCCATAGGACTGCGCTTCGTCCCGTACGAGGAACTCGCTGAACTCCCGTACGGCGGGATCCTCGTCCAGCCGCGGATCGACTTCCGCTACGAGGTGTCCTTCTACTTCGTCGACGACCGCTTCCAGTACGCCCTCCACGCCCCCGACCCCGAGCGCCGCTGGGTCCTGGAGCCATACGAGGCCACCGAGGACGACCTGCGCTTCGCCCGCCGCTTCGTCGACTGGAACACCCTCGACCACGGCATCCAGCGCGTCGACGCCTGCCGTACGCGCGAGGGCGAGCTGCTCCTCGTCGAGCTGGAGGACCTCAACCCGTACCTGTCGCTCGACCGCGTGCCGGAGGAGACGAGGGAGGGCTTCGTCGCGGCGATGGCGGAGTCGCTGCACGCGTTCCTCAAGGTGTGAGGGAACGACGAAGGGCCCCTGTCTCCGGTGAGACAGGGGCCCTTCTCGTTTCCGTACGTCTACGGCTCAGGCGGTACGAGGCCGCCGCCGCGCCGCGCGTTCCGCCGCGAACACGTCCTCCAGGCGGAACAGCTGCGCCCGGCCGGCCTTTCCCGCCGCCCGCAGGTGGCCCAGCTGGACCCACTTGCGGATGGTCGCCGGGGCCACCCCCGCCTCCTCGGCGGCGAGCGGGCCCGGGATCAGGGCCGGCAGGGAAAGCGCGGTCGAGCTCAGCATGAGGTCTCCTTCGTGTCGTCCATCGCCGCTTCGATCTCGTCCGTACGCGCCCCGGACGCGTCCGCGAGCTCCGCCCACTCCGCCTCCGGCCACAGGTGCCGGTACGACGGGTCGTCCTGGCAGCCGCAGGCCGCGTCCGTGCACACGCACGCCGGGTTCACGCACAGCACCGCCCGCCGGTCCGGGAAGGCCCGCAGCGACACCGAGTCGCACCAGGGGCAGCGCCCCGACACCCGGACCACCGTCTCCGCGTCGCCGAGCGTCCGCGCGCAGCGGCGCGCCATCCGGCGGACCTCGTCGCGCACGTGCCGGGCGAGCACCGGGTGCGCGGCGATCTCGTCGAGGAACCCGACGACCCGGCGCAGCCGCTCCACGACCCCCGCCCGGCGCGGCCGGGGGAGCCCCAGGCGGGCGCAGACCGCCTCCTCCAGCTCCACCACGCCGTCGGTGATGTCACGGATGGCGTCGGATATGTGCAGCCGGATCGGCGCGGCCCCGTGGCCGGGGACGGACAGCCCGTGCCGCTGCTCCAGGAGCAGCGCCTCGCGCCGCTCGGCGCGGATCAGCTCGTCGCGCCCGGGGTGGGGGGCGGTCGGCGCGGTCCCGGCGGGGGCCTTGCGGCCGGGCGCGAGCTCCTCGGCGAGCTCGGGGAACTGCCGTACGAGGGAGGCGGCCCAGAGCGTGATGTCCCGTACGACCCGCTCGTCGGCCCCGCGCTGCCCGTCGCCGGCCGATTCGCCCGCGGGCATCTGTCCGGTCACGCGCTGCGCGCCGCCGGCGGATTCGCCCGCGGGCATCTGTCCGGTCACGCGCTGCCCGCCGCCGGCCGATTCGCCCGCGGGCATCTGTCCGGTCACGCGCTGCGCGCCGCCGGCCGAATCGCCCGCGGGCGTCGGTCCGGTCACGCGCTGCCCGTCGCCGGCGGATTCGCCTGCGGGCGCCGGTCCGGTCACGCGCTGGGCGGACGCCTGCTGCTGCTCGGCAACCGGCTCACCGTTCTCAGCCACGGCCGCCCCCCGCCACGCTCGCGAGCGGCAGCCGGGCGCCGGCCTCGTCCAGGGCGGCGGCGAACTCCGTCGCCTCCGCGGCCTCGGACGACTGGCCGCGGCGCTTGCGGGGCTTCACCGGGCGGCCGTTGCGCCACAGGCGGCCCGCGCAGACGCCGTCGAACCAGCTCTCGGCGGGGGCGACGGTCGCCTCGCACTCGCGGCTCACGGGGCAGACGGCGCAGGCCCGCAGGGCCGGGGCCGCCTCCTTGCCGCGGCGGGAGAAGACGACGGTCGGGTCGAGGCCGGCGCACGCGGCGGCGGCCTGCCAGGGGGAGGTGTCGGGCTGGAGCAAGGGGTTCTCCACGTTCCGGGGCCCCGCTGCCCCTGGGGCCTGTGGGGCCTGTGGGACTCGTGAGGCCGACGAGTGCGGCGGCCAGCAACATAGACATGTTGCGTGCGAGCTCGCAACTATCTTCGTGGTGAACCCTTGGTGACCCCTTCACCGATTCGACACGGTTGCGTGCCCGAAAGCACGTAATTCCGTGCGCGCAAGCACGCTAAAGTAAGGGGCCCGAAGGGTGGGGGAATAAACAGGGAGCGGTACAGATGAGCACTCAAGGGCTCGACGAGTTCGCGGCATGGGTCGAAGGCCTGATGCGCGCGCGCGGTTACGACATCGACAGCCCCCGTGGCGGGGGCAAGTCGCGGATCGCGGACGAGGCGGGCGTGCACCGCGCGGCCGTGACGCGACTGCTGCAGCGGCAGAGCATGCCCGACCTGGAGACCATGCGCAGGATCGCCCCGCTCCTCGGGGTGTCCGTCCGCGACATGCTGATCCGGTCGGGCCGGGTGACCCCGGAAGAGCTTCCGGTCGCCGCCGACCTGCTGCCGCCGAGCGACTGGCAGCCGACCATGGAGGACTTCGCGCGCTGGCTCGGGGTCCCCGACGAGCGCATGGACGTCTTCGTCAAGGTCGTGCACCAGTTCCTGGAGCCCGAGCCGGCCGACGCCGGTGACGGACGGGCCGTGGCCGCCGCCGAGGCGCGCCGCGCCGCGCAGGACTGACCCGCAGGGCCGACCTGCGCGCCGCGCCGCGCGGGACCGACCCGCAGGACTGACCCGCAGGACTGACCCGCAGGACTGACCCGCAGGGCCGACCTGCGGTCCCGGACCCGACGTCCGGGACGGTGCCGGTCTCCGGGCATCGCACCCCTCCGCGTACCCTTCCCGCACAACACTCCGCATCCCGCCCGTACCCGGCCGCGGCCCTCCGGAAGTCTTCCCGGACCGGCCCCGGCCCCGCCTCGGACCGGCTTCTCCCCTGTCGCCCGGCCCGTCGTGCGCGTGGGCATTTGTTTTGACCGGAGTGCATGCGATAGGTACGCTCATGCCTTGTGCCTGGGGTGTGCCCGGAGCCGTGTGCGTGTCCTCAACCGCACTGGGTCTCCGAGACCGGCCACCGCGATCAGCGCCCTTTTCCGCCCTCGGCGGAGGTTCGCGCGATCCGACACACCCGACCGCGTGGGTCGGCGAAGTTCCAGGTTAGTTTTACCGAACGGCACACAGAAACCGGAGAAGTAGTGCCTACGATCCAGCAGCTGGTCCGTAAGGGCCGGCAGGACAAGGTCGAGAAGAACAAGACGCCCGCACTCGAGGGTTCCCCTCAGCGCCGCGGCGTCTGCACGCGTGTGTTCACGACCACCCCGAAGAAGCCGAACTCGGCCCTCCGTAAGGTCGCGCGTGTGCGTCTGACCTCGGGCATCGAGGTCACGGCCTACATTCCGGGTGAGGGACACAACCTGCAGGAGCACTCCATCGTGCTCGTGCGTGGTGGCCGTGTGAAGGACCTGCCGGGTGTTCGTTACAAGATCATCCGCGGTTCGCTCGACACCCAGGGTGTCAAGAACCGCAAGCAGGCTCGCAGCCGCTACGGCGCCAAGAAGGAGAAGTAAGAATGCCTCGTAAGGGCCCCGCCCCGAAGCGCCCGGTCATCATCGACCCGGTCTACGGTTCTCCTCTTGTCACGTCGCTGATCAACAAGATCCTGCTGGACGGCAAGCGCTCCACCGCCGAGCGCATCGTCTACGGCGCCATGGAGGGCCTCCGCGAGAAGACCGGTGCTGACCCGGTCGTCACGCTGAAGCGCGCGCTCGAGAACGTCAAGCCGTCCCTCGAGGTCAAGTCCCGCCGTGTCGGTGGCGCCACCTACCAGGTGCCGATCGAGGTCAAGCCCGGTCGCGCGTCCACCCTGGCGCTGCGCTGGCTGGTCGGTTACTCCCGCGCCCGTCGCGAGAAGACCATGACCGAGCGCCTCATGAACGAGCTCCTCGACGCCTCGAACGGCCTCGGTGCTTCGGTCAAGAAGCGCGAGGACACGCACAAGATGGCCGAGTCCAACAAGGCCTTCGCGCACTACCGCTGGTAGTCGCAACCCACATCGAGACCGAGAGAAGACTGAAGCCTTATGGCTACCACTTCGCTTGACCTGGCCAAGGTGCGCAACATCGGCATCATGGCCCACATCGACGCGGGCAAGACGACCACCACCGAGCGGATCCTGTTCTACACCGGTGTCTCGTACAAGATCGGTGAGGTCCACGACGGCGCTGCCACGATGGACTGGATGGAGCAGGAGCAGGAGCGTGGCATCACGATCACCTCTGCTGCCACCACCTGCCACTGGCCGCTCGAGGACGTCGACCACACGATCAACATCATCGACACGCCGGGCCACGTCGACTTCACCGTCGAGGTGGAGCGTTCGCTGCGCGTGCTCGACGGTGCTGTGACGGTGTTCGACGGCGTGGCCGGCGTCGAGCCGCAGTCCGAGACCGTTTGGCGTCAGGCGGACCGCTACGGCGTTCCGCGCATCTGCTTCGTCAACAAGCTCGACCGCACCGGTGCCGAGTTCTTCCGCTGCGTCGACATGATCGTGGACCGCCTCGGCGCGACCCCGATCGTCATGCAGCTCCCGATCGGTGCCGAGGCCGACTTCCAGGGCGTCGTCGACCTCGTCCGCATGAAGGCTCTTGTCTGGTCCGCCGAGGCCACCAAGGGTGAGATGTACGACGTCGTCGACATCCCGGACACCCACACCGAGCTCGCCGAGGAGTACCGCGGCAAGCTGGTCGAGGCCGTCGCCGAGAACGACGAAGAGATCATGGAGCTCTTCCTCGAGGGCGTCGAGCCCACCGAGGAGCAGCTGTACGCGGCCATCCGCCGCATCACGATCGCTTCCGGCAACCCGGACAACACCACGGTCACCCCGGTGTTCTGTGGCACCGCGTTCAAGAACAAGGGCGTCCAGCCCCTGCTCGACGCGGTCGTGCGCTACCTCCCCTCCCCGCTTGACATCGAGGCCATCGAGGGCCACGCGGTCAACGACCCGGAGGAGGTCGTCAAGCGCAAGCCGTCCGACGACGAGCCGCTGTCGGCCCTCGCGTTCAAGATCATGAGCGACCCGCACCTGGGCAAGCTCACCTTCGTCCGCGTGTACTCCGGCCGCCTCGACTCCGGTTCTTCTGTCCTCAACTCCGTTAAGGGCAAGAAGGAGCGCATCGGCAAGATCTACCGCATGCACGCGAACAAGCGTGAGGAGATCGACTCGGTGGGCGCCGGCGACATCATCGCCGTGATGGGTCTCAAGCAGACCACCACCGGTGAGACGCTCTGTGACGACAAGAACCCGGTCATCCTGGAGTCCATGGACTTCCCGGCCCCGGTCATCCAGGTCGCCATCGAGCCGAAGTCCAAGGGCGACCAGGAGAAGCTGGGTGTCGCCATCCAGCGTCTCGCGGAGGAGGACCCCTCCTTCCAGGTCCACTCGGACGAGGAGACCGGCCAGACCATCATCGGCGGTATGGGCGAGCTGCACCTCGAGGTGCTGGTCGACCGCATGCGCCGTGAGTTCAAGGTCGAGGCCAACGTCGGCAAGCCGCAGGTGGCCTACCGCGAGACGATCCGCAAGGCCGTCGAGCGCGTGGACTACACGCACAAGAAGCAGACCGGTGGTACGGGCCAGTTCGCCAAGGTCCAGATCGGCATCGAGCCGATCGAGGGCGGCGAGACCTCGTACGAGTTCGTGAACAAGGTCACCGGTGGCCGCATCCCGAAGGAGTACATCCCTTCGGTCGACGCGGGTGCCCAGGAGGCCATGCAGTTCGGCATCCTCGCCGGTTACGAGATGACCGGCGTCCGTGTGATCCTGCACGACGGTGCCTACCACGAGGTCGACTCCTCCGAGCTCGCCTTCAAGATCGCCGGCTCGCAGGCCTTCAAGGAGGCCGCGCGCAAGGCTTCCCCCGTGCTCCTTGAGCCGATGATGGCCGTCGAGGTCACCACGCCCGAGGACTACATGGGCGAGGTCATCGGCGACATCAACTCCCGCCGTGGCCAGATCCAGGCCATGGAGGAGCGTCACGGTGCCCGCATCGTGAAGGGCCTCGTGCCCCTGTCGGAGATGTTCGGCTACGTCGGCGACCTCCGCAGCAAGACCTCGGGTCGCGCAAGCTACTCGATGCAGTTCGACTCCTACGCCGAGGTTCCGCGGAACGTCGCCGAGGAGATCATCGCGAAGGCCAAGGGCGAGTAACGCACCGCGTTTAACGCACCGCGTTCACACGCTTTAGGCTTGACACCGACCGTCGGGGGTCGGCCCGCAAGGGAAGACCCCCGCGGGCGGCACCCCAGCAAAGATCACCTGGCGCCGATGAACCAAGGCGTACAGAACCACTCCACAGGAGGACCCCAGTGGCGAAGGCGAAGTTCGAGCGGACTAAGCCGCACGTCAACATCGGCACCATCGGTCACATTGACCACGGTAAGACGACCCTCACGGCCGCCATTACCAAGGTGCTGCACGACGCGTACCCGGACCTGAACGAGGCCTCGGCCTTCGACCAGATCGACAAGGCTCCCGAGGAGCGCCAGCGCGGTATCACGATCTCGATCGCGCACGTCGAGTACCAGACCGAGTCGCGTCACTACGCCCACGTCGACTGCCCGGGTCACGCGGACTACATCAAGAACATGATCACCGGTGCCGCGCAGATGGACGGCGCCATCCTCGTGGTCGCCGCCACCGACGGCCCGATGCCGCAGACCAAGGAGCACGTGCTCCTGGCCCGCCAGGTCGGCGTTCCGTACATCGTCGTCGCCCTGAACAAGGCCGACATGGTGGACGACGAGGAGATCCTCGAGCTCGTCGAGCTCGAGGTCCGTGAGCTCCTCACCGAGTACGAGTTCCCGGGCGACGACCTGCCGGTCGTCCGCGTCTCCGCGCTCAAGGCCCTCGAGGGCGACAAGGAGTGGGGCGAGAAGCTCCTCGGCCTCATGAAGGCCGTGGACGAGTCCATCCCGCAGCCCGAGCGTGACGTCGACAAGCCGTTCCTGATGCCGATCGAGGACGTCTTCACGATCACCGGTCGTGGCACCGTCGTCACCGGTCGTATCGAGCGTGGTGTCCTCAAGGTCAACGAGACCGTCGACATCATCGGCATCAAGACCGAGAAGACCACCACCACGGTCACCGGCATCGAGATGTTCCGCAAGCTGCTCGACGAGGGCCAGGCCGGTGAGAACGTCGGTCTGCTCCTCCGTGGCATCAAGCGCGAGGACGTCGAGCGCGGCCAGGTCATCATCAAGCCCGGTTCGGTCACCCCGCACACCGAGTTCGAGGCCCAGGCCTACATCCTGTCGAAGGACGAGGGTGGCCGTCACACCCCGTTCTTCAACAACTACCGCCCGCAGTTCTACTTCCGTACCACGGACGTGACCGGCGTCGTGACCCTCCCCGAGGGCACCGAGATGGTCATGCCGGGCGACAACACCTCCATGAGCGTCGCGCTGATCCAGCCCGTCGCCATGGAGGAGGGCCTCAAGTTCGCCATCCGTGAGGGTGGTCGTACCGTCGGCGCCGGCCAGGTCGTCAAGATCACGAAGTAAGGTTCCTCGCGAACGTTACGGTCTGACCTGGTAGCTCGTTGAGCTGCTGCGAGGGCCCCGTACCACTTCGGTGGTACGGGGCCCTCCGCGTTTTCCGGGTATGGGACTGAGATGGGTGCGCCGTACGGCGATGGGTACGGCCCTGGGGGCCGTGGCGGTGTTCGGCCTGCAGGCAGCCGCCAGCGGGGCCGGCGGCCACGACCGGGGCGAGGAGCTGCACCGGCTCGCGCTGACCGACCTGGGCGGCGGTGAGGCCGTGCTCAGCCGGCGGACCACCGAGCCCTTCGCGCTGCTCGGAGTGACCTGGAGCGATCCGTACGCGGAGCTCGACGGCCGGATCGAGGTGCGCACCCGGGACGCCGACGACGGCGAGTGGTCCGACTGGATCGCGCTCGAACCGCACCCGGCGGACCTGGACGGCCGGCGTCCGGGCGCGCCGGGTTCCACCGAGCCCGTGTGGGTGGGCGCCTCGGACGGCGCGGAGGTGCGGATCAGCGCCGGCGACGGTGACGGTGACGGCGGTGGCTGGGGCGGTGACGGCCGTGCCGGCGGCGGCGGTGGTGGTCGCGACGGTGACGGCGGCGGGGGTGTCCCGGGCCGGCTGCCGGCGGGGCTCACGCTGAACATGATCGACCCGGGCGGCGCCGGGCCCGCGGACCTCGGCGCCGGACCGGCCGCCTTCGCGGCCGCCGCCTTCACGGCCCCTGCCCGCGCGGACGGCCCGCCTCCGCCCTCCAGCGCCCCGCGCCCGGAGATCGTCAGCCGCGCCGAATGGGGCGGCGAGGAGATCGAGGAGAAGACGCCGGAGCCGGCGCAGTACCTGCCGGGCGGCCGGATCAAGGCCGCGTTCGTGCACCACACGACGAGCGCGGAGTACGACTGCGCCGAGTCGGCGAGCGTCGTGCGGAGCATCCTCGACTACCACGTCGACGTCGAGAAGTGGCGCGACATCGGCTACAACTTCCTCGTCGACAAGTGCGGCACGGTCTTCGAGGGCCGCAAGGGCGGCATCGACCAGCCGGTCCTCGGCGCCCACACCTACGGCTGGAACACCGAGTCGACGGGCGTCGCCTTCATCGGCGACTTCACCGCGCGGTCCGCGCCGGACGCGGCGCTCGCGGCGGCGGCGCGGGTGATCGCGTACAAGCTCGGGCAGTACGGGGTCGACCCGCGGGGCCGGGTCCGGCTGACGGCGGGCGCGACGCAGAAGAACTACTTCGGCGAGGCCTTCGAGCTCGGGCAGGTCTACGAGTTCAACGCCGTCTCCGGCCACCGCGACGGCTTCGCGACCGAGTGCCCGGGCAACAGCCTCTACCCGCAGCTGCCCGGGATCCGGGACCGCGCGGCCGGCGGCGGGGGAGTCCTCGGCCTCCTCGACTGACGGCGGCAGGCGCGGAGTCGGCGGTCATCGACTGACGGCGGCAGGCGCGGAGTCGGCGGTCATCGCGGGCGCCACGCCCACGGCCGGGCGTCCGCCCCGAGCCCGACCACCGTGCCGGCCCCGTGTGGCGCCCGGTCGCCGGCTGGAACCAGCCAGTCGGGTACGCCTGACGCCGGTACGAGGCTCGTCGAAGCTCATCGCGGGCGCCACGCCCACGGCCGGGCGTCCGCCCCGAGCCCGACCACCGTGCCGGCGCCGTACAGCGCCGGATCCCCGGCCGGGACCGTCCCCTGGGTACGGACGAAGAGCGTGCGCGCGCGGCGCAGCTGGATCCGGCCGTGCAGATCGCGGCCGAGCAGCACCGGGTCCGGGCCGGGGCCCGGGGCGGCGACGAGGTCGCCGTAGCCGTCGAAGGCGGCCGCCGCGCCCGGCGTGGCGCGCAGCCGGCCCTCGGCGGGGGCGCGGTAGAAGACCTGGACGCCGTCCGGGCCCGCCGCGGGAACCGCCGCGACCGGGTCACCGGCGAGGGGGAGCGGGGCCGCGGGACGGCCGTCCACCCAGTGCTGTACGCCCGTCCGGCCCGCCGCCAGCAGGTGCACCCGGCCGCGCGTGTCGACCAGGGCCGTCAGTCCGTCCTGGACCTCCTCCTGAGCCGGCAGGTCCCGCCACGGGCCCCAGCCGCCGTCGGCGGACCGGACGCGGGTGGAGACGCCCTTCTCCGCGTTCCGCACGAAGAGGTGGACCCGCCCGTCCGGGGCGGCCACCGCCACCGGAGAACCGATTCTCCGGCCCCGGTCGTCGTCCCGCTCCGGATTGCCGAGACCCCGCCAGGCCAGGAAGGGCCCGCCGGCGGAGCGCTGTTCCAGGAGCACCAGCTCGCGCCGGTTGGCGCCACCACGCCCTTCCAGCGCCGCGAACCGCACGCCGAAGAGCAGCAGCCGCCCGTCGCCGAGCACCGCCGAGCCCAGCGCCGGCACCAGCGGCCCGCCGCCCAGGTCCTCGGGCTCGCCCCACACCCCGGAGTGCGGCGCGGTCTCCCGCCAGCGGACCGCGCGCAGGCCCAGCACGCCGTACGCGGCGAGCCGGCCGCCCGGCTCCTCGGCGAGCGCCGGACGGGCACCGGGCCAGCGGTGGTGGGTGGCGCGCACCCAGCCCTTGCGGTTGGTGAGCGGCCGGTCGCCGCCCTGCCCGTAGTCGCCGCAGCCGCCCGGGTTGCCGCAGCGCCAGGCCGGGTCGCCGCCGTACGGGACGAGATGCGCGGCCTTCTCCTTCAGGACCTGCGGCGGCAGGTTCTTCGGCCAGTGGCGGTTGTAGTAGCCGCGGAAGCCGGTCGTGGTGAACGCCGGCACCGGCCCGCCGTCCGCCGTGGCGTCGGCGACCCAGCGCAGCAGCGCCGCCCAGGTGAAGCAGGCGACGGCGGTGTGGTCGCCGTGGTCGGAGTAGCCGGGCTGCTCGCTGTTGCGGTTGGCGGAGGCGACGTCGCCGGTCTGGATGTCCGGATCCGGGTCGAGGGTGTGCACGACGGTCGGCCGGTACGCGGCGAGCAGCCCGGCCAGGACCTCGATGAGCTGCTCGTGGTCGTAGGTGTCGGCGCGGGTGACGGGGGAGCCGGCGGACAGATGCGTGCGCAGCTCCAGGGCTCGGTCCTGCCACAGCGCGGGCACGGCCATGTAGTGGCGCGGGGTGTGCATGGGCAGATTCAGGAAGACCAGCTCGACCCGGCGCCCGGCGTGCTCCAGGACGTCGAGCTCGGCGTGCCGCCCGCCCACCAGCGCGACGGTCCGCCGGTCCCAGGCGGTGAACCTGTCCAGGCCGAGCGCCTCCGCGTACGCCTGCCGCAGGCCCTGGTGGCGCGCCGAGGAGTAGGCGGCCTTGTCGGGCTTGGCCTGCGGCATGCCCGGCAGCCCGTTCTTGCCGATGTGCTCGCCCGCCGTCACGTACACGGAGACCAGCGGCACCCCGGCGTCGAGCAGCCGCTGGGAATCCGGGTTCATGAAGTACAGGTCGTCGTCCGGGTGCGCGGCGAACTGCATGAGCAGCGCCCGCCGGCCCGTCGCGATCGGCCGGCCCGGCGCCGGGTCGGCGGACCGGGTGGTCCGTGGCGGCTGGGGTACGGAGCAACCGGCGACGGTCGCGACGGCCGCTCCCGCGAGGGCCGCTCCCGCGAGTACGGTGCGCCGCGCCACTCTTCTGCTGTCCACCGGTCCTGTGTCCCCCGTGTGCGTGTTCCGTGCCGAGCTCGTGCGCCTGGCTAGACGGATTTTCGGGGTCAGGGGTTCAACCCGCTGCGGAGGCTCCGCCGAGCGGCACCGTGGCACGCACCCGCATGGGCTCGTCGCCGCGCCGGGCGAGCAGCACCAGCTCGTCCACGCGGACGCTCGCCGTCCCCAGCAGGTCCGCGCACTCGGCGGCGAGGACGGCCGGTGTACGGGAGCGGCCGAGCGACAGGTGCGGGGTGAAGGCCCGGGTGTCGACGCAGAGCGGGAAGCGCTCCTCCAGGGCCTCCCGCATTCGCAGCCAGGGTTCGTTTCCCGCCGCGGCCGGGTCGAGCCAGACCGTGGCGTCCGTACGGTGCCGGAACCAGCGCACGCCCTGCAGCCGGGCGCGGAACGGCTCCACGGTCCGCAGCGCGGCCGCGACCAGCGGGATCGCCTGCAGGAACGCGGACTCGGGCACGAACCCGTACACCACGTTGACGTGCGGCGGCCAGCGGCGGATCTGCCGGTCGTGCACCCGCCGGATGTCCTGGATCGCCGGCCACAGCCAGTCCGGCGGCAGCCAGGCGACGGCGGTCCGGTACGTGGGCGCGGCGGCGAGCACGTCCGCGTGCACCCGGCCGGCCGCCGAGTCGTCGAGCCGGTCGACGTGGGCCGCCCGGTCCCAGACGACCTCCCCGTCCGCCTCGAAGAACACCACCCGGTGCCACGGGATCTCGCCGCCGGGCACGAAGTCGACCAGATCGACGCGGGTCGGCGCGGCGCCGCCGCGCTCGGCGATCCCCATGACGAAGCGCTCGGCGTCGAGGCGCGGATCCCAGAGCACCCGGTGGTAGACCTCGTCGCTGGTGCGCATACTCCGGGTCTGCCCGGATTCGACCGGTCACGAACTGATCAAGAGCCTCTGACCTGGGTTTTCCGCCCGTCCGGCGGTGTGAGAGCGTCCGCTTCGCAGTACGCGGTACGCGGTACGCAGCACAGGGGTGGGACGCAGCATGAGCGACAAGCCGTCGGACAAGCCGTCGGTCTCCGACGAGGAATGGGCCTCGTTCGTCGAGAGCGCGCGCGAGCAGGGCCTCGGCACGGAGGAGCAGTCGAAGGCGCTGCGCAAGGTCAAGCCGAAGAAGCCCCCGAAGGCGCCGAAGCCTCCAGAGGCTTCGAAGCGGCAGGAACCGGTCGGCTGGCGCACCGGCCCCGCCTGGCAGGAGATGAACGGCCGCGCCGCCCGCAAGCGCCGCGTCAAGGGCGTCCTGGGCATCGTCCTGGCGGCGGCGGTGGCGGTCGTCGCCGTACGCCCGCAGCTGCTCACCGGCGTCCTGCCGGACGGCGTGACCTCGGCGCTGCCGAGCAGCTGGACCGACCACCCCGACGACACCACCCCGCTCGCCGCGGAGACCGCCCGCCCCACGGCCGCGCCGGACGAGGTCGACCCGCACCGCCCGACCCTGAAGGAGCCCTTCAAGGGCTCCCCGGCCCTGCGCTGGGCGGACGGCGCGGCGGGCATCGAGCTGCCAGAGGAGGTGAAGGCGACGGGCTGGATGTCGCAGAAGCAGGTCGCGGACGCCCTTCAGCTCTCCAAGGACTTCCTCGTGGCGTCGAACCTGGACCCGGCGGTGCTGAAGGGCGGCATGCCGAGCAAGGCGCTGGAGCTGGTCGACCAGAAGTACGGGAACATCCGATCCGAGTTGGAGCAGGCACTGGCCCGGCCCACCGAGCAGCACGACCCCACGAGCATCTTCAGCCGGTTCGACCCGACCGAGGTGCGGGTCGTGGGCTCCGTGGTGAAGACCCGGGGGCGGATGAGCGTGGAGAAGGGCACGGGCGAGGAAAGCGGGCAGGTGCTCGTCCACACGGACTACACCTTCGTCTACCCGGTCGTGAAGGCGCGGCCGGGGGCCGACGCGGTGGAGCGGACGATCGTCCGGCGAGTGATCACGTTCGGGTTCGTCGATCCGGCGAGGTTCCGGGTCACCCGGGGCAAACTGGGCATGAACGGCTGGAACGCGAACTTCGGCAACGTCGACTGCGAACGTCAGCGCAAGGGCTTCCTCCGGCCCGACTTCGCCGAGGACCGCGCCGCCCTGCCGGCCCCGGGCCGGTCGGGCCCGCTGGTCGACCCGTACGACCGGACCAAGAGGCTCGACGAGCTGCCGCACGAGTGCGGCACCGTCACGCGCAGCTGACCCCGCGGCGGAGGAGGACCAGCTCGCGCACGTGGGTGGTGTCCAGCACGGCCAAGGAGGCCGTGACGCCGTCCAGGAGGACGACCCGGCCGTTGTTGTTGTGGGCGTAGACGAGGTTGCCGGTCGCCTCGTGACCGCCGATCTCGCGACGGACCCACACCAGGCCCCGGGTGTCGGGGCCCGGTGCGCGTACGGCCCTGATCACGTCGTTCCAGTCCTCGACGGGCAGCCGCGTGAAGCCCTGGAAGTACCGGCGGTGCAGCCTGTCCCACCAGCCGGGCGCCTCATGCGCGGGACGCCAGGGCGAGGCGACCGCCGGGTGCCCGTCGAGCGCGGAGTGCAGGGCGGCCGCGC
The DNA here is from genome assembly GCF_053601115.1 of Streptomyces sp. NPDC004788. Classification (NCBI taxonomy): domain Bacteria; kingdom Bacillati; phylum Actinomycetota; class Actinomycetes; order Kitasatosporales; family Streptomycetaceae; genus Streptomyces; species Streptomyces sp. NPDC004788. The sequence goes on along the minus strand of NZ_JBSGBF010000003.1, from coordinate 95,730 downwards.
AGCCGCGCGCGTTGACGCGGCGGGCCTGGTTCCGGACGCGGGCCGAGGTCTCGCGTGCGGGGGCCGGCTCCAGGTCCGCCAGCGGGGCGCTGGACGCGGGGTGGAACGGGGAGCTCCCGTCCTTGGGCACGACGAGCGAGGCCGCGAGCATGGGCGTGCGCGGGTAGCCGGGCTGCGGGAGGGCCCGGCAGGACATCAGCCACGCCGCGTCCGTCTCGTGCACCGGCCGCGGCACGGCGAGCTCGACGAGCCCGCCGTAGACCGCGCGGAGCCAGGCGGCCGCCTGGTGGGCGGGGTGGGGCCGGCCCGACGCGGGCCGGTGTTCCTCCATGCCTCTCACCTCGGTGCTCAGTCCCAGGCGCGGCTCAGGGCGCCGAGCCGGTCGCGGTACTCGAGTACGTGGACCCACTCGTACAGCCAGTAATGGGTCCCGTGTTTGGCCCCCGCGAACGCGCCGGCGAGGGCTGCGATGGAGTCGGAGTCTCCGGAGGAGTGCGCTCCTCGCATGATCGATCCGCGGGCGTCCCCGTTGACGACGAGGAAGCAGTACAGGGCCGTCGCCAGGGCTTCCTCGGCGATCCAGCCGGGCCCGACCGCCACGCTGGGATCCCGGTCCATGTCCGGCTTGCGCAGGGCCTCGGTCACCTTGTCGAGGGCTCCGAGGCACTCGTCCCATCCGAATGCGATGTACGACGCGGGGTCCGCTGCCCCTGCCTTACTCGCCAGGTCGCCGAGCCAGTCGCCGTGGTACTTCCGCCGAGCCTGCAGGGCGTAGAGGCGCAGTTGGCCGAGGAGGTCGTCCAGAGAGCAGCCCTGGGAGAGGAGCCAGATCGCGTGGGCCGTCAGATCGCTGGCGGCGAGGGCGGTCGGGTGGCCGTGCGTCATGGCCGCCTGCAACTGGGCGATGCCCGAGCGCTGCTCGGGCGTCAGGCCGGGTACGAGCGCGACGGGAGCCACCCGCATGTTCGCACCGCAACCCTTGGAACTGATCACCGTGGCGTCCTGCCACGGGATGCCGCGCTCCAGCGCGACACAGGCGTTCAGGCAGGTCTGCCCGGGGGCCCGGTTGTTGTCCGGGGAGCGCAGCCAGGTCACGAGATGCCTGCGCAGCGCCGCTTCGACCTGGGCGGGGGTGAGGGACTGCGCTGCGCTCCAGGCCTCTCCCGTCTGGCTGGGACTCGTAGTGATTTCCGCCAGGGCCTCCCCGACGGCCAGCGTCATCTGGGTGTCGTCGGTGACTCGTACGACGTCGCCCTCGGAAAGGGGCATTTCCATCTCGTGCCAGGGGCCGAATGCAGCGGTGATCTGCTCCATGTTCATGAACTCGGTGGGGTAGCCCATGGCATCCCCGAGTGCGAGGCCGAGCAACACCCCGTGCGCCGCGTGCCAAGGGCGCGCCGTGGGGGGCCATCCGGCAAGGTCCCTGACCATGGCGGAGTTGGGCGCCACGGCGAGTGATCCCGGAACGACCTGGCTGTACGCGGGTGAGTTCTGGATCAACTCGGCCAGCGCCTCCGACGGCGCGAGGCCACGTGCCTTGGCGTCACGCAGCCGCTGGGTCCACTCGGTGCCCGCTTCGGGGTCGGCCCTCCGAGGAATCCAGTGCGATGCCTCATCCTCGTCGTTGACCCACAGGTATCCGAGCACTGTGCCGCTGGAGTGTGCCACGGTGACATATTGGACGGGTTTGTCGGTTCGTTTTGCATATTCCGGAGGGCCCGATGAAATCGTAGGCCCGTAGTCCAAGCTGTGCGGAGAGGTTGTCCGTTTGATGAAGCGGAACGCTCCCCTGTTTTCGACCTGCATTCACGCTACCTTTCTCAATTTGCTGGCAAGACTTCCCCGTAGATATGCCACTGGCCAGTCTCGTCCTCGAAGGCACGCGTCACCTTGTAGCTCGTCCCGCGCCCGAGCAAGAGCTCCCGCTCGCTCGTGCCGTAATGGCTGACCTTCTCCAGCCACAAGGCGCTGGTGCCCTCCGGGACACGCAGGTGGAGGATGGCGCCCTCATGTGCGAAAGCCGCTACCGGGTGATTCCCGAGCGAGGTGGACATGTAGGCCGGCTCGGTCTCCGTCCTCCCCACCAAGTCTGTAGGAGAGTCGACGTCGTAGTGGCTCATTCCTTGCCCGCGCACCACCATGACATCTTCCGCCAGTGGACGACCGGCGAGAGCCTTGTCGACCTCCTCGATGTTGCGGAGGACATCGGGGGTGCCGAGGTCGGAATTCCCTCGGAGGTATCCGTTCATCTCCTTGTAGGTGGCGTACCGGGGGTCCGCGCCTCCGAAGTGGTCGCCCGAGTAGTCGAAGAGCGACTTCTTGGTTGTGTCGGGGAGACTGCTCGCATAGTCGTTCCAGTGGTCCCGGCCGTACGCGATCGCGTCATTGCTGTCGGGGAATGAAACGGCACCGTCGCTCAGTTCGGCTGCGGCGGTCTGGTGTTTCTGTTCGAGGCTGAGTTCTTTGAACTCGTCCGCCGAAACGTGCGGCTCATAAGTGAAGCCACCGTCCGCGTGCCCCCCGACCCCGTCATTGACCCCCTTGAGCTCCGGATACTGGTCGTCCAGGAACCCCTGAGCCGTCTTCGGCTCCACCGACTCCGCGTGGACAGCCCCCTCGTCCAGGTGGTGCGGGGTCTGGGTGAGGTCGTCCCAGCTCTTGGCGGCCGGCAGGTCGTCGAGCAGCCCGGACGGAGTCGGGTGGGCGGCCGCGCTGTCGATCGTCCAGCTCTTGGGCAGGCCGGCGACCGCCTCGTCCGCGAGTCCCGCCGGCGGCGGGTGCAGCGGGGAAGCGGCGGCCAGGTCGTCCCCGTACTTCACGCCCTTCGCGGCGAGGTTCGTCGCCCCCGCCTCCAGTCCCTCCCTGGCCGCGAGCCGCAGGCCACCGCGGGCGAGGCCCGTGCCCTTGGTACCGATCAGTTCGGGGATGAGGCGGCCGAGGAACTCGGCCGGGTCCTTCTTGAAGCCGTCCACCGCGGCCGTCACCACCCGATCGGGGTGGGCCACCGTGGACACCAGGCCGGAGAGCGTCATCGAGACGTTCTGCATGTACGCGGCGGGGTGGGTCAGGTTGTACGGATCCGCGGGGTTCAGGCCCCGGACGAAGTCGAGCAAGCCCGCCGTTCCCTTGACGGCGCCGCCCACGACATGGGCCAGCTGCATGTCGTACGCCTGGAAGCCGTCGACGAGGCCGTAGCCCAGACGATCGAGGGGCGGCGGTTCGGCCGGGGCGTGGGCCAGGGCCTTCTCGACCCTGGTCTGAGCGTCGGCTGCGGCGGTGTTGCGTTGCCGGCGGGCGTCGGCGAGCCGGGCCGTGGCCTCCTCGATGATCGCCTTGCCGGCGTCGTCGGCCTGGGCGGGCCCGGCCCCCGGGTCGGCAGCGGCGGCCTTCGCGGCCTTCGCCTCCTCCGCGACGCGCTTGCCCTCCCGGTACAGGTCGACGGCCGCGCTCGCCTGGTCCTGAGCCCACTTCACGGTGTCGGCATAGGCCTCGAGCGCGGCGGCGGCCTCCTCGCACGCGTCGGCCGCGTACAGCCATTGCGTGGGGTGGACGCCGAACTTCTCGCGGAAGGCGTCGCCACCGAGGCCCTTCCAGCGCGAGGAGTCGACCTTCCTCATGCCTTGGCCGACCTTCTCGAAGGCCGCCCGGAAACGCTTCAGGTGCCCCGCGCTCTCGAGGATGCGCGCGGGGTTGCCCCGGACGAGCTCGTTCGCCTCCTCGGTCTGGCCGAGCTGCCGCTCGCCGGGGGTCGCGCCGAGGTCCGACGCGAAGCCGTCGCCCCAGTCGGTGACCACGTCGGCGACCTTGTGCAGGCCGTACGTGTCGAGGCGCTCGCCGACCTCGTCGGTCGCCCGGTCGACGGCCTGGCCCAGCGCCTTCTTTCCGGAGTCGATGCCGTCCTCGACCGCGCCGAGGCCCGCGTTGACGCCGTTCTCGATGCCGTGGCCGAGGCCGCTGAGGCCGTCGCCGATGTCGTCCAGCAGGCCGCCCATCAGTCCGCCCCGTGGTTCTGCTGCGGGGCGGCGGCCCGCTCCTCGGGCGTGGGGCCGAACGCGGTGTCGAGCATCTGCTCGTACTGGTCGTCGGAGATCCCGACAGACGAGTGCAGCGCTTGCGGGTTCAGGCCGGGCACCATCGTCTCGGAGGTCGCCACGTCGCGCCCTGCGTCCTTCCAGCCCTGCACCATGTTGGCCCGCGCCTGCTCGAAGGACTCCTGGCTGTAGTCGACCCCGCCGTACGCCCCGGACGTGGCGATGTCGCCCCAGCCCTGCTTCGTGACCTCGTCCTCGGACGCGTACGGGTTCCCGATGGCCGCGTTGGTCACGATCTTGAACGTGCCCTCCACGTACTGCTCGGCCTCGTAGTACGTGCCGGCCGACAGGCCCGCCTTGAGGGCGAACGCGTTGCCCTCGTTGATCAGGGCGCGCACGCCCCACTCCCAGCGCTCGCAGAACGACGAGAACGCCTCGGTCAGCCCCTCGTGGCCCAGGTCGAGGCCGGAGAGTCCGACGTCGCCGAAGCCGCGGCCCGCCCCCGCCATGCCGACCTGGCCGAGTTCCTTCAGCTCGCCCAGGGCCGACGTCAGTCCGTCGGCGATCTCGCCCAGGCCGCTCACCGCCAGCTCGTCGCCGGCCCCGCCCGCGCCCCCGCTCACCGCGCCGCCCCCTTCTCGCCGTCGCCCGTGACGCCGCCGTCCACCGCCACCGCGTCCGGCACGACCCCGGCCACCGGCGGAAACAACACCGCGTGCTCCGGGCCGTCCGCCGCGTCCAGGGCCACGCCGCACGGCACCCCTGCACCCGGCGCGGCCACGTCCAGGAGCCGCGCGCCGAGCACGGTCTCGTACTCCCACTCCGCCCCGCCCTCGCCCCTCGCGAGGGCGTACCGGGCCAGCGCCGACTCGTCGGAGAACGCGAGGATCCAGCGGACGCCGCCGAGGTCGACGGTCAGCCAGGACCGGTCCCGGCGCGGCACGAGCACCGCCGTCTCCCGGAAGAGCGCCAGTACGGCGGCGAACTCGCGCCGGCGGGCCGCCGCCTGCGCGTCCCGCGTCCCCCCCCGGGCGGGGAGAGGCGCGTGCCGGGGGAGGGCGGTGGTGAGGGAGGCGGAGGCCACAGCGGGGCCGTCGCCCGCTCGCCCCGCGGTTCGAAGGACATGTCTGCGTAGTCGGCCAGCCGGGACCGCCGTACCGGCGTGTCCGAGCCGCCCCCGGGATCGATCACCGGGCCACACTGGCAGAAGGGCAGCGCCGGTACCCAGGCGATGTACGCGGCTCAGTCAGGTCGTGCGGGTGCGGCGCCGCGGGCGCCGGGCGCGCTCGTCCACAGCACGCGCGCCCCTGTGCGTAACCCCGCGTGACGTGGGGTACAGTCTTCGCCCCGATTGGCGGCCACTAGCCCCCGTATGGCAGACTAGCGGGGTTGCTCGGTTGAGTGCCGATGCTGCGCGCCTCCCGCCGGGAGGACCGGAAGCGAGTCCCACAGTACTCGTCGCCCCTGATCAGGAGCGGACGTACGGGAATCTTCCGGGAAGTGTCAGCGGGGTACCAGCCAGGCGCCCGGTGGGTGTTCCACCCCCGGCTTCGCGGGTTTTCAGGGCCCGTACCCCCTTGGTTGGGAAATCCTTCGGGAGTTCTTCGTAGAGGGAGTGCGACACGCCCGACCGCGTGGGTCGGAGGAGGAGTCGGTAGAACCCCCGGGTTCCAGAGCGTTTTACGAGACAAAGGACTACTGAGTAGCCATGGCGGGACAGAAGATCCGCATCCGGCTCAAGGCCTACGACCACGAGGTCATCGACTCCTCGGCGAAGAAGATCGTCGAGACGGTGACCCGCACTGGTGCGTCGGTCGCGGGCCCGGTGCCGCTGCCCACTGAGAAGAACGTGTACTGCGTCATCAAGTCGCCGCACAAGTACAAGGACTCGCGCGAGCACTTCGAGATGCGCACGCACAAGCGCCTCATCGACATCCTCGACCCCACGCCGAAGACGGTTGACTCGCTCATGCGCCTCGACCTGCCGGCTGGTGTCGACATCGAGATCAAGCTCTGAGGTGACGCGCGAGATGGCTAAGAACATCAAGGGCATCCTGGGCGAGAAGCTCGGCATGACGCAGGTCTGGGACGAGAACAACCGGGTCGTCCCGGTGACCGTCGTCAAGGCCGGCCCGAATGTCGTGACCCAGGTGCGTACGAACGACGTCGACGGCTACGAGTCGGTCCAGATCGCCTTCGGCGAGATCGACCCGCGCAAGGTGAACAAGCCCCTCAAGGGCCACTTCGCCAAGGCCGACGTCACCCCGCGCCGTCACCTCGTCGAGATCCGTACCGCTGACGCCAGCGAGTACACCCTCGGCCAGGAGATCACCGCCGAGGTCTTCGAGGCGGGCATCAAGGTCGACGTGACCGGCAAGAGCAAGGGCAAGGGCTTCGCCGGTGTCATGAAGCGCCACAACTTCCGTGGTGGCAAGGCTTCCCACGGTGCCCACCGCGTGCACCGCAAGCCCGGTTCGATCGGTGGCTGCGCCACCCCGGGCCGCGTCTTCAAGGGCATGCGCATGGCCGGCCGCATGGGCAACGAGCGCGTGACCACCCAGAACCTGACCGTTCACGCCGTTGACGCGGAGAAGGGCCTGCTGCTCATCAAGGGCGCGGTTCCTGGTCCGAACGGCGGCCTCGTCCTGGTCCGCACCGCGGCCAAGGGGGCCTGAGGATATGAGCACCATTGACATTCTGTCGCCCTCCGGCGACAAGACCGGGACCGTCGAGCTCCCGGCCGAGATCTTCGACGCCAAGATCAGCGTCCCGCTGATCCACCAGGTCGTCGTCGCGCAGCTTGCGGCTGCCCGCCAGGGCACCCACAAGACCAAGACGCGTGGCGAGGTCCGCGGTGGTGGCAAGAAGCCTTACCGCCAGAAGGGCACCGGCCGCGCCCGCCAGGGTTCGACCCGCGCCCCGCAGTTCGCCGGTGGTGGCGTCGTGCACGGTCCCGTGCCGCGTGACTACTCGCAGCGGACCCCGAAGAAGATGAAGGCCGCCGCCCTCCGCGGTGCCCTCTCCGACCGGGCGAACCACTCCCGTATCCACGTCGTCTCCGGCGTGGTCGAGGGTGGCGTCTCCACCAAGGCCGCCAAGACGCTGTTCGGCAAGATCTCGGAGCGCAAGAACCTGCTCCTGGTCGCCGAGCGCACCGACGAGGCCGCGTGGCTGTCCGCCCGCAACCTGCCCCAGGTGCACATCCTGGAGCCGGGCCAGCTGAACACGTACGACGTGATGCGCTCTGACGACGTGGTCTTCACCCAGGCCGCGTTCGAGTCCTTCGTGTCTGGCCCCAAGGCCGCTGACAACGAGGGGAACGAAGCCTGATGGCCGAGATCACCAGCAAGACCTTCACGGACCCGCGCGACATCCTCGTCAAGCCGGTTGTCTCCGAGAAGAGCTACGCGCTGCTCGACGAGAACAAGTACACGTTCATCGTCGCGCCCACCGCCAACAAGACCCAGATCAAGCAGGCCGTCGAGGCGGTCTTCTCGGTCAAGGTCGCCGGGGTCAACACGATCAACCGCCAGGGCAAGCGCAAGCGCACCCGCACCGGTTTCGGCAAGCGCGCCAACACCAAGCGCGCCATCGTGACCCTTGCTGAGGGCAACCGAATCGACATCTTCGGCGGCCCGGCCGCCTAAGGGCGGTCGAGTCGTCCGATATCGGACGAGGACTGAGAAATGGGTATCCGCAAGTACAAGCCGACTACGCCGGGCCGTCGTGGCGCCTCCGTAGCCGACTTCGTCGAGATCACGCGGTCCACGCCGGAGAAGTCGCTGGTCCGCCCGCTGCACAGCAAGGGTGGCCGTAACAACACCGGTCGTGTGACCGTCCGTCACCAGGGCGGTGGCCACAAGCGCGCCTACCGTGTGATCGACTTCCGTCGTCACGACAAGGACGGCGTGCCGGCCAAGGTCGCTCACATCGAGTACGACCCCAACCGCACCGCGCGCATCGCGCTGCTCCACTACGCGGACGGCGAGAAGCGCTACATCATCGCCCCGCGTGGTCTCTCGCAGGGCGACCGGGTGGAGAACGGCCCCACGGCCGACATCAAGCCCGGCAACAACCTGGCCCTCCGCAACATCCCGGTCGGTACCACGATCCACGCGATCGAGCTCCGTCCCGGCGGTGGCGCCAAGTTCGCCCGCTCCGCAGGTGCCTCCGTGCAGCTGCTCGCGAAGGAGGGCACCATGGCCCACCTCCGCATGCCTTCCGGCGAGATCCGTCTGGTCGACGCCCGCTGCCGCGCCACCATCGGCGAGGTCGGCAACGCCGAGCAGTCGAACATCAACTGGGGTAAGGCCGGCCGCAAGCGCTGGCTGGGCGTTCGCCCGACCGTTCGCGGTGTGGCGATGAACCCGGTTGACCACCCGCACGGTGGTGGTGAGGGCAAGACCTCCGGTGGTCGTCACCCGGTCTCCCCGTGGGGTCAGAAGGAGGGTCGTACTCGTTCGCCGAAGAAGGCTTCGAACAAGTACATCGTCCGCCGCCGCAAGACGAACAAGAAGCGCTAGGAGCGGGTTTAGATGCCGCGCAGTCTCAAGAAGGGACCCTTCGTCGACGGCCACCTCATCAAGAAGGTGGACGCCCAGAACGAAGCCGGTACCAAGAACGTCATCAAGACCTGGTCCCGTCGCTCCATGATCATCCCGGCGATGCTCGGGCACACGATCGCGGTGCACAACGGCAAGACCCACGTCCCGGTGTTCGTCACCGAGTCGATGGTCGGCCACAAGCTCGGCGAGTTCTCGCCGACGCGCACCTTCCGGGGTCACGTCAAGGAAGACCGGAAGTCGAAGCGCCGCTAGCAGCGGATCGCATTCAGATTCGTAAGTAACTGAGAGGGACAACCATGGAAGCCAGGGCCCAGGCGCGGTACATCCGCGTTACGCCCATGAAGGCCCGCCGCGTGGTGGACCTTATCCGTGGCATGGATGCCACGGAGGCTCAGGCTGTTCTGCGATTCGCTCCGCAGGCAGCCTCCGTGCCGGTCGGCAAGGTGCTCGACAGCGCCATCGCCAACGCCGCGCACAACTACGACCACACGGACGCTTCTTCGCTGTTCATCAGCGAGGCGTTCGTCGACGAGGGTCCGACCCTGAAGCGGTTCCGTCCGCGTGCCCAGGGCCGTGCCTACCGGATCCGCAAGCGGACCAGCCACATCACCGTGGTCGTCAGCAGCAAGGAAGGAACCCGGTAATGGGCCAGAAGGTTAACCCGCATGGGTTCCGGCTCGGCATCACCACGGACTTCAAGTCCCGCTGGTACGCCGACAAGCTGTACAAGGACTACGTCAAGGAAGACGTCGCCATCCGCCGGATGCTGACGTCCGGCATGGAGCGCGCCGGCATCTCGAAGGTTGAGATCGAGCGCACCCGCGACCGCGTCCGCGTTGACATCCACACCGCTCGCCCGGGCATTGTCATCGGTCGCCGTGGCGCCGAGGCCGACAAGATCCGTGGCCAGCTGGAGAAGCTGACCGGCAAGCAGGTCCAGCTGAACATCCTCGAGGTCAAGAACCCCGAGGTCGACGCTCAGCTGGTGGCCCAGGCCGTCGCCGAGCAGCTGTCCTCCCGCGTCTCCTTCCGTCGGGCCATGCGCAAGAGCATGCAGTCCGCCATGAAGGCCGGCGCCAAGGGCATCAAGATCCAGTGTGGTGGCCGTCTCGGCGGCGCCGAGATGTCCCGCTCGGAGTTCTACCGCGAGGGCCGTGTGCCGCTGCACACCCTCCGCGCGAACGTCGAGTACGGCTTCTTCGAGGCCAAGACGACCTTCGGCCGCATCGGCGTGAAGGTCTGGATCTACAAGGGCGACGTCAAGAACATCGCCGAGGTCCGCGCCGAGAACGCTGCTGCCCGCGCCGGCAACCGCCCGGCCCGTGGTGGCGCTGACCGCCCGGCCCGTGGTGGCCGCGGTGGCGAGCGTGGCGGTCGCGGTCGCAAGCCGCAGCAGGCTCCCGCTGCCGAGGCCCCCAAGGCCGACGCCGCCGCCGCTCCGGCTGCTGAGAGCACCGGAACGGAGGCCTGACCGAAATGCTGATCCCCCGTAGGGTCAAGCACCGCAAGCAGCACCACCCGAAGCGCAACGGTATGTCCAAGGGTGGCACGCAGGTTGCGTTCGGCGAGTACGGCATTCAGGCCCTCACCCCGGCCTACGTGACCAACCGCCAGATCGAGGCCGCGCGTATCGCGATGACCCGCCACATCAAGCGTGGCGGCAAGGTCTGGATCAACATCTACCCGGACCGTCCGCTCACGAAGAAGCCTGCCGAGACCCGCATGGGTTCCGGTAAGGGTTCGCCGGAGTGGTGGATCGCGAACGTCAAGCCCGGTCGGGTGATGTTCGAGCTGTCCTACCCGAACGAGAAGATCGCGCGTGAGGCTCTGACTCGTGCGGCTCACAAGCTGCCGATGAAGTGCAAGATCGTTAAGCGCGAGGCAGGTGAGCTGTGATGTCGGCCGGTACCAAGGCGTCCGAGCTGCGCGAGCTGGGCAACGAGGAGCTTGTTGGCAAGCTCCGCGAGGCCAAGGAAGAGCTGTTCAACCTCCGCTTCCAGGCGGCGACGGGCCAGCTCGAGAACCACGGTCGGCTCAAGTCCGTCCGTAAGGACATCGCCCGGATCTACACCCTGATGCGTGAGCGCGAGCTGGGCATCGAGACGGTGGAGAACGCCTGATGAGCGAGAACAACGTGACTGAGAAGACCGAGCGCAACGCCCGCAAGGTCCGTGAGGGCCTCGTCGTCAGCGACAAGATGGACAAGACCGTCGTCGTCGCTGTCGAGGACCGCGTCAAGCACGCGCTGTACGGCAAGGTCATCCGCCGTACGAACAAGCTCAAGGCTCACGACGAGCAGAACCAGGCCGGCGTCGGCGACCGCGTCCTCCTCATGGAGACCCGGAAGCTCTCGGCGTCCAAGCACTGGCGCGTCGTCGAGATCCTCGAGAAGGCCAAGTAATTCATCCGAGGGGCTTCCCCCTCGGGTTCGTTCCGCCAGGCTCGGCAGGGGTTGAGCGATCAACCCCTGCCGGGAACCGGCAGACAATCAGGAGATAGACGTGATCCAGCAGGAGTCGCGACTTCGCGTCGCCGACAACACTGGTGCCAAGGAGATCCTTTGCATCCGTGTTCTCGGTGGCTCGGGTCGCCGCTACGCGGGCATCGGTGACGTCATCGTCGCCACCGTCAAGGACGCGATCCCCGGTGGCAACGTGAAGAAGGGTGACGTCGTCAAGGCGGTCATCGTTCGCACCGTCAAGGAGCGCCGCCGCCAGGACGGCTCGTACATCCGCTTCGACGAGAACGCCGCCGTCATTCTGAAGAACGACGGCGACCCTCGCGGCACCCGCATCTTCGGCCCGGTCGGCCGTGAGCTGCGCGAGAAGAAGTTCATGAAGATCATCTCGCTCGCGCCGGAGGTGCTGTAAGCATGAAGATCAAGAAGGGCGACCTGGTACAGGTCATCACCGGCAAGGACAAGGGCAAGCAGGGCAAGGTCATCGCGGCCATGCCGGCTGAGAACCGCGTCCTCGTCGAGGGTGTCAACCGGGTCAAGAAGCACACCAAGGCCGGCCCGAACCAGGCCGGCGGCATCGTGACGACCGAGGCTCCGGTCCACGTCTCCAACGTCCAGCTGGTCGTGGAGAAGGACGGCAAGAAGGTCGTCACGCGTGTCGGTTACCGCTTCGACGACGAGGGCAACAAGATCCGCGTTGCCAAGCGGACGGGTGAGGACATCTGATGGCTACCACCACTCCGCGTCTCAAGACGAAGTACCGCGAGGAGATCGCGGGCAAGCTGCGTGACGAGTTCAAGTACGAGAACGTCATGCAGATCCCCGGCCTCGTGAAGATCGTGGTCAACATGGGTGTCGGCGACGCCGCCCGTGACTCGAAGCTGATCGAGGGCGCGATCCGCGACCTCACCACGATCACCGGTCAGAAGCCGGCCGTCACCAAGGCCCGCAAGTCCATCGCGCAGTTCAAGCTGCGTGAGGGTCAGCCGATCGGTGCCCACGTCACGCTCCGTGGCGACCGCATGTGGGAGTTCCTGGACCGCACCCTGTCGCTCGCGCTCCCGCGCATCCGCGACTTCCGCGGCCTGTCCCCGAAGCAGTTCGACGGCCGTGGCAACTACACCTTCGGTCTCACGGAGCAGGTCATGTTCCACGAGATCGACCAGGACAAGATCGACCGCGTCCGGGGTATGGACATCACCGTGGTCACCACGGCGACCAACGACGACGAGGGCCGTGCCCTTCTGCGTCACCTCGGCTTCCCGTTCAAGGAGGCGTAAGCGAGATGGCGAAGAAGGCTCTCATCGCGAAGGCTGCCCGCAAGCCCAAGTTCGGTGTGCGTGCGTACACGCGCTGCCAGCGCTGCGGCCGTCCTCACTCCGTGTACCGCAAGTTCGGCCTCTGCCGCGTGTGCCTTCGTGAGATGGCTCACCGTGGCGAGCTGCCGGGCGTGACCAAGAGCTCCTGGTAATTCCCCTTCGCCCTCTGGGCGTTGGCGAATGACCGGAGTCTCTCGGTAAGCATTGGGCTGGCGGAGGTCCGACCCTGCATGCCGTAGGCTTGCAGGGTTGGGCGTCCGCCGCCCGTACGACTTACTACGCCGTAGGTCCACCGCACCGCACCCGCCCCGTCTCGGATCGGGGAGAGGGATGGTGCACCAGGAAACCCCGGCGAGAGAGGCCGAAGGCCAATTCATGACCATGACTGATCCGATCGCAGACATGCTCACGCGTCTGCGTAACGCGAACTCGGCGTACCACGACTCCGTGACGATGCCGCACAGCAAGATCAAGTCGCACATCGCGGAAATCCTCCAGCAGGAGGGCTTCATCACCGGCTGGAAGGTCGAGGACGCCGAGGTCGGCAAGAACCTCGTGCTCGACCTGAAGTTCGGTCCGAACCGTGAGCGCTCCATCGCGGGCATCAAGCGGATCTCGAAGCCGGGCCTCCGGGTTTACGCGAAGTCCACCAACCTGCCGAAGGTCCTCGGCGGCCTGGGCGTGGCGATCATCTCCACGTCCCACGGTCTCCTGACCGGCCAGCAGGCTCAGAAGAAGGGCGTGGGTGGGGAAGTCCTCGCCTACGTCTGGTAGTCGGGAACGGAGGAAAAGCTATGTCTCGCATTGGCAAGCTCCCCATCCCGGTTCCCGCCGGCGTGGACGTCACCATCGAGGGCCGCACGGTCACGGTGAAGGGTTCCAAGGGCACCCTCACCCACACCGTTGCCGCTCCGATCGAGATCGTTAAGGGCGAGGACGGCGTTCTGAACGTCACCCGTCCGAACGACGAGCGTCAGAACAAGGCCCTGCACGGCCTGTCCCGCACGCTGGTGGCCAACATGATCACCGGTGTGACCCAGGGGTACACGAAGGCGCTCGAGATCAGCGGTGTCGGTTACCGCGTGGCCGCGAAGGGCTCCAACCTGGAGTTCCAGCTCGGCTACAGCCACCCGATCCTGGTGGAGGCCCCCGAGGGCATCTCCTTCAAGGTCGAGTCGCCGACCAAGTTCTCGGTCGAGGGCATCGACAAGCAGAAGGTCGGCGAGGTCGCCGCCAACATCCGCAAGCTGCGGAAGCCCGACCCGTACAAGGCCAAGGGTGTCAAGTACGCGGGCGAGGTCATCCGCCGCAAGGTCGGAAAGGCTGGTAAGTAAGCCATGGCATACGGTGTCAAGATCGCCAAGGGCGACGCTTACAAGCGCGCTGCGAAGGCGCGCCGTCACCTGCGCATCCGCAAGAACGTGTCGGGTACGGCGGAGCGTCCGCGCCTCGTCGTGACGCGCTCGAACCGCGGCATCACCGCGCAGGTCATCGACGACCTGAAGGGTCACACCGTCGCGTCGGCGTCCCACCTGGACGCTTCGATCCGCGGTGGCGAGGGCTCGAAGTCCTCGCAGGCCCAGCAGGTCGGCGCCCTGGTCGCCGAGCGCGCCAAGGCCGCCGGTGTCGAGGCCGTCGTGTTCGACCGTGGTGGCAACAGGTACGCCGGGCGCATTGCCGCTCTGGCTGACGCCGCCCGCGAAGCCGGGCTGAAGTTCTAAGCCCCGGTTCCGGGACTAACGGACGTAACAGAGAGAGGTATTCCAATGGCTGGACCCCAGCGCCGCGGCAGCGGTGCCGGTGGCGGCGAGCGGCGGGACCGGAAGGGCCGCGACGGTGGCGCTGCCGCCGCCGAGAAGACCGCGTACGTTGAGCGCGTTGTCGCGATCAACCGCGTCGCCAAGGTTGTGAAGGGTGGTCGTCGCTTCAGCTTCACCGCGCTGGTCGTGGTGGGCGACGGTGACGGCACCGTGGGTGTCGGTTACGGCAAGGCCAAGGAGGTGCCGGCCGCCATCGCCAAGGGTGTTGAGGAGGCCAAGAAGCACTTCTTCAAGGTCCCCCGTATCCAGGGCACCATCCCGCACCCGATCCAGGGTGAGAAGGCCGCGGGCGTCGTCCTGCTCAAGCCGGCTTCCCCCGGTACCGGTGTTATCGCCGGTGGCCCGGTGCGCGCCGTGCTCGAGTGCGCCGGCGTTCACGACATCCTGTCGAAGTCGCTCGGCTCCGACAACGCGATCAACATCGTGCACGCGACCGTGGAGGCCCTGAAGGGCCTGCAGCGTCCCGAGGAGATCGCGGCCCGCCGCGGTCTGCCGCTCGAGGACGTCGCCCCCGCGGCTCTCCTTCGTGCGCGTGCTGGGGCGGGTGCGTAATGGCTCGCCTCAAGATCACGCAGACGAAGTCGTACATCGGCAGCAAGCAGAACCACCGCGACACCCTGCGTTCGCTCGGGCTCAAGCGCCTGAACGACGTGGTCGTCAAGGAGGACCGCCCCGAGTTCCGCGGCATGGTGCACACCGTCCGCCACCTCGTGACGGTTGAGGAGGTCGACTGATCATGGCGGAGAACAACCCGCTCAAGATCCACAACCTCCGTCCCGCCCCGGGCGCCAAGACCGCCAAGACCCGTGTGGGTCGTGGTGAGGCGTCGAAGGGTAAGACGGCCGGTCGTGGTACCAAGGGCACGAAGGCCCGTTACCAGGTTCCGGAGCGCTTCGAGGGTGGCCAGATGCCGCTCCACATGCGCCTCCCGAAGCTGAAGGGCTTCAAGAACCCGTTCCGCACCGAGTACCAGGTCGTGAACCTGGACAAGCTGGCCGCGCTCTACCCGCAGGGTGGCGAGGTCACGGTGGCCGACCTGGTCGCCAAGGGTGCCGTTCGTAAGAACCAGCTCGTCAAGGTCCTGGGCCAGGGCGAGGTCTCCGTGGCGCTGCAGGTGACGGTCGACGCCGTCTCCGGCTCCGCCAAGGAGAAGATCGCCGCCGCCGGCGGCACCGTCACCGAGCTCGTCTGAGACGACTCGATGGCCTGAACATCCGACCGGGGATGCCTCTCAAAAGGGGCATCCCCGGTTGGTCGTTCCTAGGGGACCTATGTCGCCGGTAAGGTGGCGTCCACTGTCTAGAGTGCGTGCGGTGTGCCCGCGGGTGCTCGGACCGATCACTACCCAGTCGAACCTCAAGACCGTCACCTCTGACGCACGTGCGCGGGGGTCGCAGGAGGCACCGTGCTCACCGCGTTCGCCCGGGCGTTCAAGACGCCCGACCTGCGCAAGAAGCTGCTCTTCACGCTCGGCATCATCGTGCTGTACCGGGTCGGGGCACACATCCCCGTCCCCGGCGTCAGCTACGAGGCCGTCCAGACGTGTGTGGATCAGGCGAGGCAGGGCAGCAACAGCCTGTTCGGCCTGGTCAACATGTTCAGTGGCGGGGCGCTGCTGCAGATCACCATCTTCGCGCTCGGCATCATGCCGTACATCACGGCGAGCATCATCCTGCAGCTGCTGACCGTCGTGATCCCGCGCCTGGAGAACCTCAAGAAGGAGGGCCAGGCCGGCACCGCCAAGATCACGCAGTACACGCGTTACCTGACGGTCGCCCTCGCGATCCTCCAGGGCACCGGCCTCGTCGCCACCGCCCGCAGCGGCGCGCTGTTCAGTGGTTGCACCGTCGCGAGCCAGGTCGTGCCGGACCAGTCGATCTTCACCACCGCCGTCATGGTCATCACCATGACCGCCGGCACCGGCGTCGTGATGTGGCTCGGCGAGCTCATCACCGACCGCGGCATCGGCAACGGCATGTCGATCCTCATGTTCATCTCGATCGCGGCCGGCTTCCCGGGCGCCCTGTGGGCCATCAAGACGAGCGGCAAGCTCGCCAAGGGCTGGATCGAGTTCGGCACCGTCATCCTCATCGGCTTCGTGATGGTGGCCCTCGTCGTCTTCGTCGAGCAGGCCCAGCGCCGCATCCCGGTGCAGTACGCGAAGCGCATGATCGGCCGCAGGTCGTACGGCGGTACGTCCACTTACATCCCGTTGAAGGTGAACCAGGCAGGTGTGATTCCTGTCATCTTCGCCTCGTCGCTGCTCTACATCCCGGCGCTCATCGCGCAGTTCTCGAACTCGACCGCGGGATGGAAGACCTGGATCGAAGCCCACTTCGTCAAGGGTGACCACCCGTATTACATCGCCGCCTACTTCCTTCTGATCGTCTTCTTCGCCTTCTTCTACGTGGCTATCTCGTTCAACCCCGAGGAAGTCGCCGACAACATGAAGAAGTATGGTGGCTTCATCCCGGGTATCCGGGCTGGTCGACCTACTGCCGAGTACCTGAGCTACGTGCTCAACCGGATCACTTGGCCGGGCTCGCTGTATCTGGGTCTGATCGCTCTCGTGCCGACGATGGCGTTGGCAGGCTTCGGTGGCGCCAACCAGAACTTCCCGTTCGGTGGCACCAGCATCCTCATCATCGTCGGTGTGGGTCTGGAGACCGTGAAGCAGATCGAGAGCCAGCTCCAGCAGCGCAATTACGAAGGGTTCCTCCGCTGATGCGAATCGTCCTCGTCGGACCGCCCGGGGCCGGCAAGGGAACGCAGGCCGCGTTTCTTGCCAAGAACCTGGACATCCCGCACATCTCCACGGGTGACCTGTTCCGTGCCAACATCTCGCAGGGCACGGAGCTGGGCCTCGCGGCGAAGGGTTACATGGACCGGGGCGAGCTCGTCCCGGACGAGGTGACCATCGGGATGGCCAAGGACCGGATGGAGCAGGCGGACGCCGCCAAGGGCTTCCTGCTCGACGGGTTCCCGCGCAACGTGGCCCAGGCCGAGGCGCTGGACGCCGCCCTCAAGGAGGACGGCATGCAGCTGGACGCGGTCCTGGACCTGGAGGTCCCCGAGGACGAGGTCGTGAAGCGGATCGCGGGTCGCCGCATCTGCCGCAACGACTCGGCGCACGTCTTCCACGTGACGTACAACGCCCCGAAGACCGAGGGCGTCTGCGACGTCTGCGGCGGCGAGCTCTTCCAGCGCCCGGACGACTCCGAGGAGACGGTCCGCACGCGCCTGGAGGTCTACCACACGCAGACCGAGCCGATCATCGACTACTACAAGAAGCAGGGGCTCGTCGCGACGATCTCCGCTCTCGGCAAGGTGGACGAGGTCACGGCGCGGGCGATGGACGCGCTGAAGAAGTAACCCAAGATCGCTGCGATACGGCCGCGGTGCCCGGAAGGGGCGCCGCGGCCGTATCGTTGTTCCGACCCCTGATGTCCTACGGAAAGGCCGCGGCCGAGATGGTGCAGATCAAGACCCCCGAGCAGATCGCGAAGATGCGCGAGGCGGGGCTGGTCGTCGCGGCCATCCACGCGGCCACCCGCGAGGTCGCGGTGCCGGGCGCCACGACGAAGGACCTCGACGAGGTCGCGCGCAAGGTCATCGCCGACCACGGGGCCAAGTCGAACTTCCTCGGGTACGGGGGCTTCCCCGCGACCATCTGCACCTCGGTGAACGAGGTCGTCGTCCACGGCATCCCGGACGACAAGACCGTCCTGAAGGACGGCGACATCATCTCCATCGACGCCGGCGCGATCGTCGACGGCTGGCACGGCGACGCCGCGTACACCTGCTTCGTGGGCACCGGTCACGCGCCGGAGCTGGTCGAGCTCTCCCGGGTGACCGAGGAGTCGATGTGGGCGGGCATCGCGGCCATGCGGCTGGGCGCGCGGCTCGTCGACATCTCGAAGGCGATCGAGACGTACATCAAGCGCCAGCCGCGCCCGGCCGTGGGCGACCACAGCCTGGGCCGCTACGGCATCATCGAGGACTACGGCGGCCACGGCATCGGCACCGAGATGCACATGGACCCGCACCTCCTGAACTACGTCTCCCGCAAGCGCGGCAAGGGCCCGAAGCTGGTCCCCGGCTTCTGCCTCGCGATCGAGCCGATGGTCTCGCTGGGCACCCCGCAGACCGAGGTCCTCGCCGACGACTGGACGGTCATCACCACCGACGGCACCTGGTCCTCCCACTGGGAGCACAGCGTGGCGCTGACGGAGGAGGGCCCGCTGGTCCTGACGGCCGTCGACGGAGGCAAGGCGAAGCTGGCGGAACTGGGCGTCACGGCGGCGCCCGATCCGCTGGCGTAACGATCTCCGACGTTGGGCAAACTCCCCGGATTCGTCTTTTCGTGGGGCCTGACGTAGACTGATGCGTCGGCTCTCGTGTACCCGTGTGTCCTCACCCGGAGGCGAGAGTCGATCAAGGTAGCCGATTCGAAGGGCGAAGCGTGGCCAAGAAGCAAGGTGCCATCGAGATCGAGGGCACCGTGATCGAGTCCCTGCCGAACGCCATGTTCAAGGTGGAGCTCCAGAACGGTCACAAGGTCCTCGCGCACATCTCCGGCAAGATGCGGATGCACTACATCCGAATCCTCCCGGACGACCGGGTCGTCGTGGAGCTGTCTCCGTACGACCTGACGCGTGGCCGGATCGTCTACCGGTACAAGTAGATCTTGCTCGCACCCCGCCGTTCCGTGCGGGGGGTGGCACTGACCCGGAGAACCTCACATCCCATGAAGGTCAAGCCGAGCGTCAAGAAGATCTGCGACAAGTGCAAGGTGATCCGCCGTCACGGCCGGGTCATGGTCATCTGCGACAACCTGCGCCACAAGCAGCGCCAGGGCTGACGCACGCCGACCGACCTGCATTTCGCAGTTCTTCGCGCGACGCATAGCAACACGTACATACGCAGAGCCCGCCCAGCCCATCAGGGTCGGCGACACCTCCGGCGGGGGCCGGGGACTCGATTCGTACCTCATACGGCGGTCGAGACCGGTTCTGCAGCAGACCCCCGAGAACACAGGAGCCATTGAATGGCACGCGTTTCCGGTGTTGACATCCCGCGTGACAAGCGTGTGGTGGTCGCACTCACCTACGTCTTCGGTATCGGGCGCACCCGGTCCGAGGAGATCCTCGCCGCGACCGGCGTGAACGAGTCCACCCGTGTCCGTGACCTTGCCGAGGAAGACCTCGTCAAGATCCGCGAGTACGTGGACGCCAACCTCCAGACCGAGGGTGACCTCCGCCGCGAGATCGCGGCCGACATCCGCCGCAAGGTCGAGATCGGCTGCTACCAGGGTCTGCGCCACCGTCGTGGCCTGCCCGTCCGCGGTCAGCGCACCAGCACGAACGCTCGTACCCGCAAGGGCCCGCGTCGCGCCATCGCCGGCAAGAAGAAGCCGGGCAAGAAGTAGTCCTCAGCGGACACTGCGGTCCTTCGGGGGGCGACCCCCGAACCCGCGTTTCCCACGGTCTTCGCTGCAGGACCGACCACCTCCCGTAGGAGTTATAGATGCCCCCCAAGGGTCGTCAGGGCGCTGCCAAGAAGGTGCGCCGCAAGGAAAAGAAGAACGTCGCTCACGGCCACGCGCACATCAAGAGCACGTTCAACAACACGATCGTCTCGATCACGGACCCGTCCGGCAACGTGATCTCCTGGGCCTCCGCCGGCCACGTCGGCTTCAAGGGCTCGCGCAAGTCCACCCCCTTCGCCGCGCAGATGGCCGCCGAGTCGGCCGCCCGCCGCGCGCAGGAGCACGGCATGCGCAAGGTCGACGTCTTCGTCAAGGGTCCCGGCTCCGGCCGTGAGACCGCGATCCGCTCCCTCCAGGCCACCGGCCTCGAGGTCGGCTCGATCCAGGACGTCACCCCCACCCCGCACAACGGCTGCCGTCCGCCGAAGCGCCGCCGCGTCTGACGTAGCGGGCGCACCTGTGCGTCTTTGAGTGTCCGGGCGGTACGACCCCGAAAGGGGACGTGCCGCCCGTACCCTTGGCAGTACCTCGCAGTACTGGCAGTACCTGTCGGGCGTCAAATAGTGGGCGTCCACAAACGAAGGAAACGAAGACATGCTTATCGCTCAGCGTCCTTCGCTGACCGAAGAGGTCGTCGACGAGTTCCGTTCCCGGTTCGTCATCGAGCCGCTGGAGCCGGGCTTCGGCTACACCCTCGGCAACTCGCTCCGCCGCACGCTCCTCTCGTCGATCCCCGGCGCTGCTGTCACCAGCATCCGCATCGACGGTGTCCTGCACGAGTTCACCACCGTGCCGGGCGTCAAGGAGGACGTCACCGACCTCATCCTGAACATCAAGCAGCTGGTCGTCTCCTCGGAGCACGACGAGCCGGTCGTGATGTACCTGCGCAAGCAGGGCCCGGGTCTGGTCACCGCCGCCGACATCGCCCCGCCGGCCGGTGTCGAGGTGCACAACCCCGACCTGGTCCTCGCCACGCTCAACGGCAAGGGCAAGCTGGAGATGGAGCTGACCGTCGAGCGCGGTCGCGGCTACGTCTCCGCCGTCCAGAACAAGCAGGTGGGCCAGGAGATCGGCCGTATCCCGGTCGACTCCATCTACTCGCCGGTTCTCAAGGTCACCTACAAGGTCGAGGCGACCCGAGTCGAGCAGCGCACCGACTTCGACAAGCTCATCGTCGACGTCGAGACCAAGCAGGCCATGCGCCCGCGTGACGCCATGGCGTCCGCCGGCAAGACCCTGGTCGAGCTGTTCGGTCTCGCCCGCGAGCTGAACATCGACGCCGAGGGCATCGACATGGGTCCGTCCCCGACGGACGCCGCCCTGGCCGCCGACCTGGCGCTGCCGATCGAGGAGCTGGAGCTCACGGTCCGCTCCTACAACTGCCTCAAGCGCGAGGGCATCCACTCCGTGGGTGAGCTCGTCGCCCGCTCCGAGGCCGACCTGCTCGACATCCGCAACTTCGGTGCGAAGTCGATCGACGAGGTCAAGGCGAAGCTGGCCGGCATGGGCCTGGCCCTCAAGGACAGCCCGCCCGGATTCGACCCGACCGCCGCCGCCGACGCCTTCGGCGCCGACGACGACGCGGACGCGGGCTTCGTCGAGACCGAGCAGTACTGAGAGCTCGGGACCGACGGTCTCGTAACTCGCTGCGGACCGGCTTCGGCCGGTTGCGCCCACGCGGCGGTAGCCGCAGATCGACACCTCCCCGCGCCCCTTCGAGGGCGCGGGGTCTCCGACAGGTAACCGCCTGCTCGGACACTGACACCGGTACCTGATACGGCCGGTGCAGATCTCAAGGAGAAACACCATGCCGCGTCCCGCGAAGGGTGCCCGCCTCGGCGGTTCCGCCGCGCACGAGAAGCTGCTCCTCGCCAACCTGGCGAAGTCGCTCTTCGAGCACGGCCGCATCACCACGACCGAGGCCAAGGCCCGTCGCCTGCGTCCGGTCGCCGAGCGCCTGATCACCAAGGCGAAGAAGGGCGACATCCACAACCGTCGCCTGGTGCTGCAGACCATCACGGACAAGGGCGTCGTCCACACGCTCTTCACCGAGATCGCCCCGCGCTACTCGGAGCGTCCGGGTGGTTACACCCGCATCACCAAGATCGGCAACCGTCGTGGCGACAACGCCCCGATGGCCGTGATCGAGCTGGTCGAGGGCGAGATCGCCAAGAAGGCGACCGTCGCCGAGGCCGAGGCCGCCACCAAGCGCGCCGTCAAGGAGGCCGACGAGGCCGCCGCGGTCGAGACCAAGACCGAGGACGCGCAGGACGCCTGAGCGTTCTGACGATCTCGTCTCGTGTTGCGGGCCCGTACCCCCAGGGGTGCGGGCCCGCTCCCGTGTGTTTGAGAGGATTTACGGCGTGACTGACGTGCGTGACGATGTGCAGCCCGGATTCGTGCGGATCCGGCTCGACCTGTCCTACGACGGCAAGGACTTCTCCGGCTGGGCCAAGCAGGCCCGCGGCCAGCGCACCGTCCAGGGCGAGATCGAGGACGCCCTGCGCACCGTGACCCGCTCCCAGGAGACGTACGAGCTGACCGTCGCCGGCCGTACCGACGCCGGCGTGCACGCGCGCGGCCAGGTCGCACACGTCGACCTGCCCGAGGAGCTGTGGCGGGAGCACCAGGAGAAGCTGCTCCGGCGGATGGCCGGACGGCTCCCGCACGACGTGCGGATCTGGCGCCTGACCGAGGCCCCGGCGGGCTTCAACGCCCGCTTCGCGGCCATCTGGCGCCGTTACGCCTACCGCGTCACCGACCACCCGGGCGGTGTCGACCCGCTGCTCCGCGGCCACGTCCTGTGGCACGACTGGACCCTCGACATGGACGCCATGAACGCGGCCGCCGAGCGGCTCGTCGGCGAGCACGACTTCGCGGCGTACTGCAAGAAGCGCGAGGGCGCCACCACCATCCGCACCCTGCAGGAGCTGCGCTGGGAGCGCCGCCCCGACGGGATCATGGAGGCCACGGTCAAGGCCGACGCCTTCTGCCACAACATGGTCCGCTCGCTGGTGGGCGCGCTGCTGTTCGTGGGCGACGGCCACCGCCCGGTGGAGTGGCCCGCGAAGGTGCTGGCCGCGGGTGTGCGGGACTCGGCGGTGCACGTCGTGCGGCCGCACGGGCTGACCCTGGAAGAGGTCGGCTACCCGGCGGACGACCAGCTGGCGGCGCGGAGCAGGGAGGCGCGGAACAGGCGGTCGCTGCCGGGGACCGGATGCTGCTGACCGTCGCCCACCGGCCGGTGCCCGCTGTCGTCCGGCTTCTGCTGATCGGCTGATACCCACCTTCATGAAATAAGGCAAATCGGGCTAAATGCACTTATCCTTCGGTCGCGTCGCGTCCCCGCCCGTCCCGCCCCGGCTTACGTTTCCGCACGTCGCTTGGTTCGCTCCGCGGAGAAGGTGTCGGGAGTTCTGGGATGAGTGCAACGGAGGCCCGGCCGATCGGGACGGGCACGGCAACACGACCGGCCGAACCGCGGCTCCCGTACGACGACCCGGGAGCGGGCGCCGTCGGGCTGCTGCCGGCACCGCCGTCGGACGACGAGAGGTACCTGTACGCCCGGCGCCGGCTCTGGGTGCTGACGGTCGCGTCGCTGGTGAGCATGGGCTGCCTGGCGTTGAGCCAGTTCCGGCTCACGTCCGCCACCCCGCTGCTCTGGCTGTTCGCCCCGCTGCTCGCCTTCACGGTGGTCTACTACCTGGTCTCGTTGCGGGTGAACGCCTTCACCCGCGACTTCGACCTCGACGAGCACCGCCGGCTGGTGCGCGAGTGGCGCCCCGAGCGGTACCCGTCGGTGGATGTCTTCCTGCCGGTGTGCGGCGAGCCCATCGAGGTCCTGCACAACACCTGGACCCATGTGCGGGCGCTCGCCGACCGCTATCCGGGCGTCTGCGAGCCGTTCGTCCTGGACGACTCCGCCAGCCCCGAACTGCGGGCGATGGCTGAGGACTTCGGCTTCCGCTACGGCACCCGCCCCCGGCGCGGCTGGTTCAAGAAGGCCGGCAACCTGCGCTTCGGCTTCGACCAGTCCGACGGCACGTACGTCCTCATCCTCGACGCCGACTTCGCGCCGCGCGCCGACCTGCTCGAAGAGCTCCTCCCGTACATGGAGAAGGACAGCCGGACGGCGATCGTGCAGTCCCCGCAGTTCTTCCGGGTGCTCGACGCCCAGAACTGGATCGAGCGCGGCGCCGGAGCCGTACAGGAGCTGTTCTACCGGGCCGTGCAGGTCTCCCGGCAGAGCCGCGACGGCGCCATCTGCGTCGGCAGCTGCGCCGTCTACCGGCGCGCGGCCCTGGAGGAGAACGGCGGCACCACGCTCATCGAGCACTCCGAGGACGTCCACACCGGCTTCGACCTGCGCTGCCTCGGCTGGGACCTGCGCTATGTGCCGGTCGCGCTGGCGGCGGGCGTCTGCCCGGACAGCGCGGGAGCCTTCTTCAACCAGCAGTACCGCTGGTGCGCGGGCTCGATGAGCCTGCTCGGCAGCAAGAAGTTCTGGCAGGCCAGACTCCGCTTCAGCAGCCGGCTCTGCTACCTGTCCGGGTTCTTCTACTACATCCACACGGCGCTGTTCACCTTCGTGGCGCCGCTCCTGCCGATCGTGCTGCTGCTCGCCTTCCCCGAGCAGCCCCGGTTCGAGAACATCTGGCTCGTCGTGCCCGCCATCGCGTACACCACGATCGTCTTCCCGCTGTGGCACCGCGTCCCGTACCGCCTGGAGGCCTGGGCCGTGCGGATGATGTACTCCTGGGCGCACCTCTTCGCGATCTGGGACCTCCTCTGCGGCACCCGCATGGGCTGGCAGGCCACCGGATCCAGCCAGGCCAGGCGCAACGGCACCCGGCGGTTCTGGATCGGACTGTGGGCGTGGGGCGGCGGCACCGCCCTGCTCTGGGTCGGGGCCGCGGTCTGGCGGATGGTCACCGTGGACGCGTACGACTTCGCGCTGCTGCTCTCCTCAGGGCTCTTCTACGCGATGATCGTCTGCCGCGCCCTGGTGCAGCCCCGGACGGGGGCCGCCGCCTGATGCGCCTCCGTAGCCTGTGCCCTGGCCCCCTGTGCCCTGGCCCCCTGCGCCCGCGTCCGACGCGCCCCCGCGTGCCCGCGGCGGCCGCGCTGCTCGCCGCGCTGTTCCTTGCCCTGACCGCGTGCACCGCCCCGGACTCCGGCGGCCGGTCGGCCGTGACCCGGGGGCAGCACGGCGCCGCTCAGCCGGCGGTCGAGGTCCCGTACGACGTCAGGCCGCTGATCCGGCCCGCGAAGAAGTACTTCGGCGTGTCCACGGCCGGCGCCCCGAACTCGATGAAGCCGGTGGACGCGTACACCCGCAAGGTCGGCAAGCGCCCGAACCTCATCGGCTACTACGCGGCCTGGGGCGACGGCTTCGACATCACCGGGGTGCGCAACGCCTGGCGGTCCGGCGCGCTGACCGTCGTCTCCTGGGAGCCCTTCGACACGACCCTGGAGGACATCGCCTCCGGCCGGTCGGACGACTACATCCGGAAGTACGCGAGGGCGGTGCGCAAGCTGAACCTGCCCGTCGCGATCACCTTCGCCGACGAGATGAACGGCGCCTGGGAGAACTGGGGCACCGAGGCCACCACGCCCAAGGCGTACGTGAGGGCCTGGCGGCACATCCACGACGTCTTCCAGGACGTCGGCGCGGCCAACGTGATCTGGGCGTGGTCCCCGAACGTCGTCAACCCCGTGCGGGACGTCGCCCTCAAGCCGTACTACCCGGGAGACGCGTTCGTCGACTGGGTCGGCCTGATCGGCTACTTCACCTACAACGAGCGGCCCGACACCTTCGCCGAGCTGTTCGGGCCGACGAAGAACGAGGTCCGGGCCTTCACCTCCAAGCCTTTCATCCTCCTGGAGACGGCCGCCGAGCGCGGCTGGCGCCGCGACGCCGACGTCCGGGCTCTGGTGAAGGGCGCCGCGGAGGACCCCGACGTCCTCGGCTTCGTCTGGTTCGACCACGTCGCGGCCCGCGCGGACTGGCGCCTCGACGAGGGCACGACGACGACCGCGGAGTTCAAGCGACTGGCAGCAGACGACATCTACGGCTTCGACGTGCGGAAGGTCAGATGACAGCCACAGAGCCAGGCTCCAGAGCGACCCTCCCGGCGGTCCCGCAGGCCGCCGGGCACCGACCACCGGGACCGTCCGGACCACCCAGACCGTCCGGACCACCCAGACCAGCCGGACCGCCCGACGCCCGCGACGGCTATCACGTCCCCCGCCCGCCGCGGACGGCCTGGACCACTGCCGGGGGCCCTCGGCGCACCTGGGCCGCCCGGGGGATCCTGCTCGGCATCCTGCTCCTGCAGGCCGTGCTCTCGTTCCGCCTGGAGAACACGGCGTACTCCGACGAGGCCCTCTACATCACCGCCGGCCACCTGGAGCTCGCCCACCTGCTGCACGGCACTCCGGTGCTGACCGACTACGCGAGCTACTTCTCCGGCTCGCCGACCCTGTACCCCCTCGTGGCCGGCCTGGCCGACGCCTGGCTCGGCCTGACCGGCGCCCGGCTGCTCAGCCTGGCGTGCATGCTCGGCGCCACGACCCTCCTCTACGGGACAACCCGGAGGCTGTTCAACGAGCGGGCCGCGCTCGCCGCCGCCGCACTGTTCGCCGTGACCCAGTCGACGGTCGTCCTCGGCTGGTTCGCCACCTACGACGCGCCCGCGATCCTCCTGCTCGCCCTCGCGGCCTGGATCCTCGTACGGACCGATCGGGCGCACCCGGCACTCGCGGCCCTGGCCGCGCCGGTCGCTGTGCTCGCCGCCGGAACGAAGTACGCCGCCGCGCTGTACCTGCCGACCCTGATCGTGCTCGCCGTGCTGATCGCCTGGCCGCATCGCGGCCGGGCGAGCCTGTGGCGCGCCGCGGCGTTCGGCCTGACCGTCGCCGGGCTGCTCGCGGCCGCGCTGTACGGGACCGACGTCATGGCGGGCGTGCGGATGACCACCACGGCGCGCGCGCACGGCAACGAAGAGGCACTCGACCTGCTGCAGAAGTCGGCGATCTGGTCCGGACTGCTGTTCCTGACCGCGTGCGGTGGCGCCGTCGCGTACGCCCGGCGCGGCCGCATGAACGAGTCCCCGGCGACCCGCGGGCTGCCCGTCCCGGGCCGGAGCTGGCGCGTGCTGCTCGGCCTGCTCCTGTGCGGCACGGCCCTGCTCGCCCCGGCCTACCAGATCCACCTTCACACGTCCGTCGCGCTCTACAAGCACCTCGGCTTCGGCCTGCTCTTCGCCGCGCCGTTGGCCGGTGTCGGGCTGACCCGGCTCGTCGGCGCCCACTTCCGGCATCCACAGCTCGCCTGCGCCCTGTGGGTCGTGATGCTGTGCCTGGGAATGGGTCAGTCGGTGGAACGATTCGCCAGCTGGCCGGACTCCAGCCGGCTCACCGCCTCGCTCCGGCAGTACATCACCCCGGGCGAGGGCCGGTACCTCGCATCGCTGCCCAACGTGCCCGTGTACTACCTGCGGGACATCACCGACCACACGCACTGGACCTCGCTCTACTGGATCGGCTACCAGGACGCCGACGGCGCCGTGCACCACGACGACGACGGCTACCGCACGGCCATCGCGGACGGCTGGTTCGACCTGATCGTGCTCGACGGGGTCACCGTCCCGCAGAAGGACAAGGTCATCGCCGCGGCCCTGAAGGACAGTGACAAGTACCGCCTCCTCGGCACCCTGCCGTTCCGGCTGGGCGAAGGTCAGGGCACCTATCGGATCTGGGTGAGACGATGACCGCGCCGACCGCGGGGAGCCCCCGGCGCGGGCCGCTCCTGACTTTCCTGACGCCCACGGTCGTCGCACTGGTGTCCGTCCTCACCCGCCTCGGGAACCGCCAGCTGTGGTTCGACGAGTACGCCACCTGGTGGGCGTCCTCCTTGCCGTCCGCCGCCTTCGACCGGCTCACCGAGCACGTCGACATCGTGTTCGTGCCGTACTACACCTTCATGCACGGGTGGATGTGGCTCGTCGGCAGCTCCACCGCCGCGCTGCGGCTGCCCGAGGCACTGGCCATGACGGCCTCGGCCGGACTGGTCGCGCTCGTCGGCCGCCGGCTGTTCACCGCGCGCGTCGGGGTGGTGGCCGGGCTGCTCTTCGCCCTGCTCCCGACCGTCGCCCGGTACGGCCAGGAGGCCCGCCCGTACGCCTTCGCGATGTTCTTCTCGCTGCTCGCCACCGTGCTGCTGCTCCGTGCCCTGGAGCGGCCCACGCTGCGGGTCTGGGCGGGCTACGCGCTCGCCGTCGCGCTGACCGGGTTCAGCCACCTGGTCGCGCTGAGCGTGCTCGCGGCCCACGTCGTGGTGGTGCTGCGGGCCAGACGGTCCGGCGACCCCGTCGCGCACTGGGCCTTCGCCTGCGCCACGGTCATGGGGACCTCCGTGGTCCTCCCCATGGCGTACCGGAGCACCGGCCAGAGCGGCCAGATCGCCTGGAACGACGTCTCCAGGCGTGACCTGCTCTGGTACGCGTCGGACCTGTTCGGGAACTGGACCATCGCCACGATCGTGCTCGGGCTCGCCGTCCTCGGACTGTGGGCGGCCGGCCGTCCCGGCGCCGCCGCGCTGGCGGCCTGGGCCCTGGTGCCGCCGGTGGTGACCGCCGCGACCGGCGAGTGGCTGCACCTCTTCCTGCCCCGCTATCTGCTCTTCACGATCCCGGCGTGGGCGCTCCTCGCGGCGGTCGGCGCGGTCCGGGCCGTGGGCCTGCTGGCCGCCGTCGGCCGCGGCGCCCTCTGGCGCCGGACGCGCGCCGCCCTCCTGGTGGCCGCCGCGGTGGCCTGCTTCCTTGTGCTGACCCTGCCCGCCCTGCGCGGCGTCCGCCAGGACATCCCCACCGAGCCCGACTACGCGGGCGCGGCCCGGCTGGTGAAGGCCGGACAGCGCCCCGGTGACGGCATCGTCTTCCACCGGAGCTTCAACTCACGGCTCGCCATGGCGTACCAGCTGCGCGAGGGCGCCCGGCCCGAGGACATCCTCATGAAGCGGGCGCCGCAGCAGACCGGCTGGTTCTGGGCGCATGAGTACCAGAAGCCCAGCGGGCGCCTGTCCGGCTCCGACCGTCTCTGGTTCGTCTCACCGGGCGACGACGAGGACCCGTACGCCTACATGCCCGAGCCGAAGGAGAGGGCACTCAAGGACGGCTACACGGTGGCCCGCACCGAGCATCTCCGGCACATGACCGTCCAGCTCCTCGAACGCCGGCCTCACTGACCGGGCGCCCCGGCCGCCGCGGCTGCCTGGCTGCGGCCGCGGGCGTAGATCTGGTTGAAGGCGAAGGTGCCCAGGTCGTCGCTGGCCTTGAAGACGGCCTGGTCGCCGGTGGTGACCTTCTTGCCGTTGAGGAAGCCGGCCTGGGTGAGGTACACGTACCGGCCGATCGAGTTGGTGCGGCGTAGACAGACCGTGGCGTGGCAGAAGTCGCCGACGCCCGCGCCGGTCAGCGGGGCGATGCCGCCGCTGGCCTGCTTCTTCGCCTTGAGGGCCTGTTCGTCGGTGGGGAAGACGGCGACGCCGACGGTGACGGCGACGCCGTCCTTCACGTACGTGGCGCGCAGCACGCGCGTGCAGCCGTTGCCGGTGAGGACCGAGCCGAGGCCGCCCTGGGTGACCGCCGCGCAGTTGGTGGTGGAGGCGGTCGCGCCCTTGGCGTAGGCGCGGCCGCTCATGGTCAGCTTCTTGCCCGGGAACAGGCCCTCGGCGCTCAGCGGAGCCTTGTCCTTCTTCGCGTCGGAGATGTAGTCGCGCGGGTTCGGCGGCGGCAGCGGGGCGACCGAGGAGAACGACGGGGCCGGGGTGGCGGAGTCCGAGGGGACGGCCGGGCCGGTCGCCGTCGGGCCGCCGTTCTTCGCCTCGTCGTTGCTCTTGTTCGTGGCGACGATCGCGGTCGCGACGACCGCGCCGACTACGAGCGCGCCGACCACGCCGCCGCCGATCACCAGCCAGCGCCTGCGCTGGTCACGGGCGGCGGAGGCGTCGGCGAGGGCGCCCCAGTCGGGGGTCGGACCGCCGGCCTGCGGGGCCTGCGCGCCGGGGAACGGGTTCGGCTGCTGAGGCTGCCACTGCTGCTGCCCGTACTGCTGCTGCCCGTACTGCGGCTGCTGCGGCTGCTGCGGCTGCTGTCCGTACGGCTGCTGTCCCTGACCCTGCGCCTGCCCCTGGCCCTGCTGCGGCCACTGCGGTCCCCCGAAGCTCATGCGCGGCATCCTAATCCGGTTGGGCGACAGCGGTGCGGGCGGCGACAATGCCCCGCATGGGACATGTCGAGGCCGCACATCTGGAGTACTACCTGCCGGACGGGAGGGTCCTGCTCGGGGACGTCTCCTTCCGGGTCGGCGAGGGCAACGTCGTCGCCCTGGTCGGCGCCAACGGCGCCGGCAAGACGACCCTGCTCAGGCTGGTCTCCGGCGAGCTCCAGCCGCACGGCGGCACCGTCACCGTCAGCGGCGGCCTCGGCGTCATGCCGCAGTTCGTCGGCTCCGTGCGCGACGAGTCCACCGTCCGCGACCTGCTGGTCTCGGTGGCGCCCGCCCGCATCCGCACCGCCGCGAAGGCCGTCGACGAGGCCGAGCACCGCATCATGACGGTCGACGACGAGGCCGCGCAGATGGCGTACGCGCAGGCCCTCAGCGACTGGGCCGAGGTCCAGGGGTACGAGTTCGAGACCCTCTGGGACATGTGCACGACGGCCGCGATGGGCGTGCCGTACGACAAGGCGCAGTTCCGGCAGGTGCGCACGCTCAGCGGCGGCGAGCAGAAGCGGCTCGTCCTGGAGTACCTGCTGCGCGGCAACGACGAGGTGCTGCTCCTCGACGAGCCGGACAACTATCTGGACGTCCCCGGCAAGCGCTGGCTGGAGGAGCGGCTGCGGGAGACCCGCAAGACCGTGCTCTTCATCTCCCACGACCGCGAGCTGCTCTCCCGCGCCGCCCAGAAGATCGTGGCCGTCGAGCCCGGCCCGGCCGGCTCCGACGTGTGGGTGCACGGCGGCGGCTTCGACACCTTCCACGAAGCGCGGCGGGAGCGCTTCGCCCGCTTCGAGGAGCTGAAGCGGCGCTGGGAGGAGAAGCACGCGCAGCTGAAGAAGCTCGTGATCAACCTGCGGCAGGCCGCCGCGGTCAGCCACGAGATGGCCTCGCGGTACGCGGCCGCGCAGACCCGGCTGAAGAAGTTCGAGGAGGCCGGCCCGCCGCCGGAGCCGCCGCGCGAGCAGGACATCCGGATGCGGCTGCGCGGCGGCCGCACCGGCGTGCGGGCCGTGACGGTCGAGAACCTGGAGCTCACCGGCCTGATGAAGCCGTTCTCGCTGGAGATCTTCTACGGCGAGCGGGTCGCCGTCCTCGGCTCGAACGGCTCCGGCAAGTCCCACTTCCTGCGGCTCCTCGCGGGCGACGAGTCGGTCGCCCACACGGGTACGTGGAAGCTGGGCGCCCGGGTCGTCCCCGGCCACTTCGCCCAGACCCACGCCCACCCCGAGCTCCAGGGCCGCCCGCTCGTCGACATCCTGTGGACCGAGCACGCCAAGGACCGCGGGGCGGCGATGTCGATGCTGCGCCGCTACGAGCTGGAGCGCCAGGGCGACCAGCCCTTCGACAAGCTCTCCGGCGGCCAGCAGGCCCGCTTCCAGATCCTCCTCCTCGAGCTGGCGGGCACCACCGCCCTGCTCCTCGACGAGCCCACCGACAACCTGGACCTGGAGTCCGCGGAGGCCCTCCAGGACGGCCTGGAGTCCTACGAGGGCACGGTGCTGGCCGTCACCCACGACCGCTGGTTCGCCCGGTCCTTCGACCGCTACCTGGTCTTCGGGTCGGACGGGGTCGTGCGGGAGACGAGCGAGCCGGTGTGGGACGAGCGGAGGGTGGAGCGGGCGCGCTGAGCCGGGGCGGATTTTGGATCCGGCATCCGAGATGTTGGATCCGGGATCCGACATCCCGGCGTGCTGCGGATCCAGGATCTTGGATCCGAAATCCGCACTCCAACAACTGGGATCCCGGCTCCTGGATCCGGCCTACGGAACCAGCACCACGCGGCCCCGCAGGCCCCCCTTCGCCAGGCGGCGGTGCGCCTCCGGCGCTTCCGCGAGCCGCAGGGTGGCCGCGACGCGCGGCGTCAGGGCGCCCGCGTCCGCCAGGGACACGAGGCGGGTGAGGTCGGCGGTGTCGGCGCGGACCCAGACCGGCAGGACGCGGATGCCGCGCAGGGGGTACGGGGCGCCGCCCGCGACCAGGGCGGCGAAGACGCCGCCCGAGCGCGCTCGTCGTCGCCGGGGCGGGCGGCCGCCACGACGCGTAGGCCGCGCGCGGCGGCCAGCTGCACGGCGTAGCCCCCGACCGCGCCCGCCGCGCCCGTGACGAGCAGGGTCTCGCCGGCCGGGAGGTCGAGCGCGTCCAGGGCCTGGAGGGCGGTGAGACCGGCCAGCGGCAGGGTCGCGGCGGCCGCCGGTGCGAGCGAGACGGGCGCCGGGGCCACCGCGTGGGCGTCCAGGACCACGTACTCGGCGTGGGTGCCGAGCTCCACGTCGAGCCGGTCGTTCATCCCGACGACCCGGTCGCCGGGCCGCACACCGCCGACGCCCGGCCCTGTCGCCTCCACGACGCCGGCCACGTCCCAGCCGAGCCCCGTCCGGCCCGTCCCGGCCATCAGGCCCGCCTCCGCCAGGACGCCGGAGCGGGTGGCGAGGTCGACGGGGTGGACGGTCGCGGCTTCGACCCGGATCAGCACCTGGCCGGGGCCGGCGGCGGGGACGGGGACCTCGGCGATCCGCAGGACCTCGGGGCCGCCGAAGGAGTCGATGACGAGAGCGCGCATGGCGTGAGGTTCCTTCCGTGAAGGCGTGGGGGAGAGGGGGCTACGGAACGAACCTAGGGAGCGCTACTCTCCGTCGGGAAGTGCGTACCCGGAAGTGCGTACCGCACCGGAAGGAGCGCCCATGGCCACCCGCACCGCCGCCGAACGCCGCGAGGACGCCCGCCGCGCCTACGACGCGTACCTCGCCGACTGCCCCGCCCGCCGGCTCCTCGACCGCATCTCCGACAAGTGGGTCACCCTCCTCCTCTCCGCCCTCGCCGACGGCCCCCACCGCTACAGCGACCTGGGCCGCAAGGTCGCCGGCGTCAGCCAGAAGATGCTCACGCAGACCTTGCGGGGTCTGGAGCGGGATGGTCTGGTGGTGCGTACGGTGACCGCGTCCGTGCCCGTCCGGGTGGATTACGAGCTGTCGGAGCTGGGCGCGTCGTTGCTTCCGGTGGTGCGGGCGATCAAGGAGTGGGCGGACACCCATATCGAGGAGGTGGCCTCGGCCCGGGAGGCGTACGACCGCGGCGCCGACGCGTTTTGACCCGCTCGGGGGAGCCCGGGTACGCTTCTGCTTTGTTATGCGTATTGGCTTCGTCGTTCTCACGCGATGGGCCGTTGCGCAGGTTCCCTGGAGCAGTTACCAGTGGCTTGCATACGGGCAGTGATCCCGGCAGTGTAGGCCCCAGCTGCATGATCGCTTCAGGTGTGTCTGGACTCCATCCACTGAAGAAGCGAAGGCTACGAAGTGCGTACGTACAGCCCCAAGCCCGGCGATGTCACTCGCCAGTGGCACATCATCGACGCGCAGGACATCGTCCTGGGCCGTCTGGCGACGACGGCTGCGAACCTCCTGCGAGGCAAGCACAAGCCCGTCTACGCCCCCCACATGGACATGGGTGACTTCGTCGTCATCATCAACGCCGACAAGGTGCACCTGTCCGGCAACAAGCGGACCCAGAAGATGGCCTACCGCCACTCCGGCTACCCGGGTGGTCTGCGCTCCGTCCGCTACGACGAGCTGCTGGACAAGAACCCCGAGAAGGCCGTCGAGAAGGCCATCAAGGGCATGCTCCCCAAGAACACCCTGGGCCGTCAGATGCTCTCGAAGCTGAAGGTCTACGCGGGCGAGAACCACCCGCACGCTGCCCAGCAGCCGGTCCCGTTCGAGATCACCCAGGTCGCGCAGTAGTTCCGGCCACCCCCTAAGAACGAAAGAAATCTGAGGAGCATCGTGGCCGAGACCACCCCCGAGACCCCCGTCGACGAGTTCGAGGGCGTCGAGGAGTACACCACCGAGACCGAGATCGTCGAGGGTGACTACACCTCCGAGTCCCTCGCCTCCCGCTTCGGCGACCCGCAGCCGGCCGCCGGCCTGGGCCGTCGCAAGAACGCCATCGCCCGCGTCCGGATCGTTCCGGGCACCGGCAAGTGGAAGATCAACGGTCGCACCCTCGAGGACTACTTCCCGAACAAGGTGCACCAGCAGGAAGTCAACGAGCCCTTCAAGGTGCTCGAGCTCGACGACCGCTACGACGTCATCGCCCGCATCGCCGGTGGCGGCGTGTCCGGCCAGGCCGGCGCCCTGCGCCTCGGCGTGGCCCGCGCCCTCAACGAGGCCGACGTCGAGAACAACCGCGGCCCGCTGAAGAAGGCCGGCTTCCTCTCCCGCGACGACCGTGCGGTCGAGCGCAAGAAGGCCGGTCTCAAGAAGGCCCGCAAGGCCCCGCAGTACAGCAAGCGCTAATCGCCTGCTGGCCTGCCAGGCCTGCTTGGCTTGGTCCGTACGCCCCGGCGGCACTCCCGTGCTGCCGGGGCGTACGGCTTTTTCACTTCTTGCTTTCATAATCTGGGCACAACCCTGCGCGCGCTGCCGAGCGAAAACGGGCATGAGCCGTTCAGAGACGTTCGGCGCGTCGTTCAGGGCAACGCATTTTCGGAGCACTTTCGGAGGACAGCTGTGGGACGACTCTTCGGCACGGACGGGGTGCGGGGCGTGGCCAACGCCGACCTGACGGCGGAGCTGGCGCTCGGCCTGTCGGTCGCGGCCGCGCACGTGCTGGCCGAGGCGGGCACGTTCGAGGGCCATCGGCCGACCGCCGTGGTGGGGCGCGACCCGCGCGCCTCGGGAGAGTTCCTGGAGGCGGCCGTCGTGGCCGGCCTCGCCAGCGCGGGCGTCGACGTGCTGCGCGTCGGCGTGCTGCCCACGCCGGCCGTGGCGTATCTCACCGGCGCGCTCGGCGCCGACCTCGGCGTGATGCTGTCGGCCTCGCACAACGCCATGCCCGACAACGGGATCAAGTTCTTCGCCCGCGGCGGCCACAAGCTCGCCGACGAGCTGGAGGACCGCATCGAGGCCGTGTACGAGGAGCACCGCACCGGCGCCCCCTGGGACCGTCCCACCGGCGCGGGCGTCGGCCGGGTGCGTGACTACGACGAGGGCTTCGACAAGTACGTCGCCCACCTCGTCGCCGTACTCCCGAACCGGCTCGACGGCCTGAAGATCGTCCTCGACGAGGCCCACGGCGCCGCCGCCCGCGTCTCGCCCGAGGCGTTCTCCCGGGCCGGCGCCACCGTCGTCACCATCGGCGCCGAGCCGGACGGCCTCAACATCAACGACGGCTGCGGCTCCACCCACCTCGACCTGCTCAAGGCCGCCGTGGTCGAGCACCAGGCCGACCTCGGCATCGCCCACGACGGCGACGCCGACCGCTGCCTGGCCGTCGACCACACGGGTGCGGAGATCGACGGCGACCAGATCCTCGCCGTGCTCGCGCTCGCCATGCGCGAGGCCGGCACGCTGCGCGGCGACACCGTCGTCGCCACGGTCATGTCGAACCTCGGCTTCAAACTCGCCATGGAGCGCGAGGGCCTCCAGCTCGTCCAGACCGCGGTCGGCGACCGCTACGTCCTGGAGGCGATGAAGGAGCACGGCTACGCCCTCGGCGGCGAGCAGTCCGGCCACGTCATCGTGCTCGACCACGCCACCACCGGCGACGGCACCCTGACCGGTCTGATGCTCGCGGCCCGGGTCGTCGCCACCGGAAAGTCCCTCGCCGAGCTCGCCGGCGTGATGGAGCGGCTGCCGCAGGTCCTCGTCAACGTGCCGGACGTCGACAAGGCCCGCGTGAACACCTCCGCCGAACTGGCCCACGCCGTCGACGACGCCGAGCGCGAGCTGGGCACCACCGGCCGCGTACTGCTGCGTCCGTCGGGCACCGAGCCGCTGGTGCGGGTCATGGTGGAGGCGGCGGACATCGAGCAGGCCCGGTCGGTGGCGGGACGGCTCGCGGACGCCGTGAAGTCGGCGCTCGGCTAGTCCGTATGACGGCCTGTCGGCCCCCGTCCCGCCTCCTTTTCCATAGGGGCGGGACGGGGGCCGACGCGCGTCTCACGCCTTGCCGTTGCCCTTGCCTTTGCGGGTCCACTGACCGCGCTGCGTCCGCCACAGCAGCACCTGCCCGTACAGGGTGACGGTGCCGGCCAGGATGATGCCGGTGAGGTTGAGGAACAACTGCTCGACCGAGCCCCACATCTGGGCGTACTGGCCGTAGCTCAGCGCGACGGCGGCGTTCGCGCCCGCCGGGACCGTCGTCACGGAGATCGCGACGCCGATCAGCGCCCCCGACTTCGTCGAGGTGAGCGAGAGGGTGCCGGCCGCGCCCGCCAGCAGGGCGACGACGAAGGAGAACGGGTCCGGCTTCCAGATGAAGCTGGTGTTGGCGCGCGGCGCGTCGAGCTGCTCGATGCTGAACAGGCCGAGCGCGTCCATCCCCAGGCTGAACACGGTCGTCGCGATGATCGCCGCCGCGAAGCCGACGACCAGCGCGTACGAGGAACGCAGCACCAGCTTGGGGGCGCGCCGCACGATCCCGGTGCAGATGCCGGCGAGCGGACCGAACTCCGGTCCTACGGCCATCGCGCCCACGATCAGGATCGCGTTGTCGAGCACGACACCGCAGGCCGCGATCATCGTCGCCAGGATCATGAAGGCGCTGTACGTGATGGTGAGCGTCGACTCCTCGTGGGTGGCGTCGGTCAGCTGCTCCCAGATCACCGCGTCGGCGGCCTCGCCCGGGGCCTCCTCCTCGGCGGCGGTGGCGCGGGTCGACAGCGACAGGTCGATGTTCTCGACGGCGATCGAGCCGTCCTGATCGATCCTCAGCTCCCGCAGCCCGCGCAGGAGTTCCTGCCCGGCCTCGCGGGCCACGTCGCACATCACGACGTCCCCGGCCGGGTCGCGGGCCGCGCCCGGCACCACCACCAGGTGGGTGGTGCCGACGGTCCGCTCGATG
Source organism: Streptomyces sp. NPDC004788 (assembly GCF_053601115.1). Classification (NCBI taxonomy): domain Bacteria; kingdom Bacillati; phylum Actinomycetota; class Actinomycetes; order Kitasatosporales; family Streptomycetaceae; genus Streptomyces; species Streptomyces sp. NPDC004788. The sequence goes on along the minus strand of NZ_JBSGBF010000003.1, from coordinate 58,928 downwards.
AGCCCGACTGCCGAATCCGTACGGTCCGGCGGCACGATCAGTCGCAGGTGCAGCATCCTCAGAGCTTACGGAGACCAGGGCCCATGGCGGGTCAGAGTCTGCGGAGACCCAGGGCCCACGACGGATCAGAGCTTGCGGAGGCTCAGCCGCTGCACCTTGTGGTCCGGGCCCTTGCGTACGACGAGCGTCGCCCGTCCGCGGGTCGGGGCCACGTTCTCCAGGAGGTTGACCTTGTTGATGGTGCGCCACATCGTGCGGGCGTAGTCCAGGGCCTCCTCCTCGGAGACCTGGGTCCAGCGCCGGAAGTACGAGGACGGGTCCTGGAACGCGGTCTGGCGCAGCTTGCGGAAGCGGTTGAGGTACCACTGCTCGATGTCCTCGGCGCGCGCGTCCACGTACACGGAGAAGTCGAAGTAGTCCGCGAGACCGACCCGGGTCCGGCCGTCCTTGCCGGGCAGCGCGGGCTGCAGCACGTTGAGGCCCTCGACGATGAGGATGTCGGGGCGGCGCACGACGAGCTTCTCGTCGGGGACCCGGTCGTAGATCAGGTGCGAGTAGACCGGCGCGGAGACCTCCTCCTTGCCCGCCTTGACGTCCGCGACGAAGCGGGTCAGCGCCCGCCGGTCGTACGACTCGGGGAAGCCCTTGCGGGACATCAGCCCGCGTGCCTTCAGCTCCTCCATCGGGTACAGGAACCCGTCGGTGGTGATCCGCTCCACCCGCGGGTGCTCGGGCCAGCGCGCGAGCAGCGCCTCCAGGAGCCGGGCGACGGTCGACTTGCCGACGGCGACGGAGCCGGCCACCCCTATGACGAACGGGGTGCCGCGCTGCTCGGCCCGCTCGCCGAGGAAGGTGTTGAGCGCCCCGCGCAGCCCGCTGGTGGCCTGCACGTACAGGTTGAGCAGCCGGGACAGCGGCAGATAGATGTCCCGCACCTCGTCGAGGTCGATGACGTCCCCGAGCCCGCGCAGCCGCTCCACCTCGTCCGCGGTGAGCGGCAGCGGCGTCTTGTCCCGCAGCGCGCTCCACTCCGCCCGTGTGAGGTCGACGTACGGCGTCGGCTCGGCGACCCGGCGCCCTGTGGCACCGTTCCCGTTTCCCTTGGGGCTTCGTGGCGGCGAATCGATCACCCGCCCATTGTCGTGGGTGCGGGACGCGAGCGGGGGGTGGGGTGGGTCACTCGGCGGTGTCAGGCCGCCGTGCGGGCGGGCAGCAGCTTCCGGAGCCGCCGCTCGGCCGGCTTCTCCACGAACTCGTGCAGCATCGCGGCGACGACGAGGGCCGCGACGGCCGCGCCGGCCATCTCCACGAGGTCCCGGCGCAGGCCGGGGTCCGGGCCGTAGCCGAGGTGTTCGACGACCTTGAGGACCACCGCGTGGCACAGGTAGTACGCGAAGGACCACTCGCCGAGCTTCACCAGGGGCCGGGAGCGCAGCAGGGAGCGCCTGCCGTGCACGTCGCCCACCGCGGCGGTCGCGATCAGGAGCGCGAACACCGGCATGAGGACGACGTCGAAGAAGCCGATCGCGCCCTGGAAGGGATGCAGGAGGTCCGGCTGCCGCAGCCACAGCCAGCACAGGAGAATCGTTCCGGCGGTGAGGGTGGCCGCCACCCCGGTGCCGAACGGGGGCCGCCATCCGCGCCGGACCAGGAGTCCCGTGCAGATGCCGAGGGCGAACATCGGCGTCAGGGCGAGCGGCGAGGAGTAGACCAGCCGCTCCACCTCGGCCGGCCGGTCGAGCAGCTCGGAGACCACCCGGGTGCTCGCGGTGGTCGCCACGCACAGCGCGGCGAGCACGCCGATCGTGGCGGACGAGCGCCGCAGCAGCAGCCGGAGGAGCAGGGGGAACGCGAGGTAGAAGAAGGCCTCCACGGACAGCGTCCAGGTGACGATGTTCATCGTCAGGAAGTGGTCCATGGTCCAGGCCTGGCCGAAAGTCAGCGTCCAGACGATGTCGGCCCCGGAGACCGGAACGTGCCACCACCACTTCATCAGAGTCACCGTCGCGGCCGTGGTGACGGCGAGCAGCGGCCAGATGCGGGCGAAGCGGCGCCAGTAGTAATTCAGCGGGGTGTCCGAAGGGCGGGCCACCCAGGTCATGACGAAGCCGGACAGAACAAAGAAGAACGGGACGCCCTCATAGCCGATATCGGCGAGATCGAAGGCGCCTTCCGATTCCTTGAAGTAGGTGCGGGCGTGGAACAGGAAGACGCCGAACGCGGCGAACCAGCGAAGTCCGGTCAGTGAGTCCACGCGGGTCCCGCCCAGCGGCATCGCCCAGGGCGCCTCGCGTGACCAGCGGACGACCGCCCCGGTCGGCGGCGTCCGCCGCGGTATGCCCTGCGCGGGCGCGACGGAATGACTCGTTGTTGCGGAAATGATGCCCCACCCCTTGGGAGATCCGGTGACCGGCGGAAAGGGGAATCGGCTGCTCCGGCGAAGGGGAGTGCCGTCCGGCTCCCACCCCATGACGCGCGTGGAAAGAATGGCTTGCCCGGCCGGGAACGTATCACGAGCTTTGAGTGCCCTGTGAGGCGTCCATGAGGCGGCTGAGATTTGTCACATCCGTGAAAACGGCCGGTTATTCACTTCCGCGTCGCCGCGGACCGGAGTCCCGGGGAGCGCAGTCGGCGTTCGGCCGGCTTCTCGACGTACTCGTGGAGGAGGGCCGCCAGCACGAGCGTGGGCAGCAGGACCAGGGTCATCGAGAGGGCGTCGGCGCGCAGGCCGGGGCCCGGGCCGAGGCCCAGGTGGCGGAAGATCCGCAGCATCACCAGATGGCAGATGTAGAAGGCGAAGGACCACTCGCCGAGCTTCACCAGCGGCCGGGAGCGCAGCAGGGAGCGGCCGCCGGTGGTGTCGGCGCGAACGTCATGCAGCGCCGCCGTCGTGATGAGCAGGGCGAAGGACGGCATCAGCAGGGCGTCGAGCATGCCCGGACCCGGAGTGACGCCCGGGACGGTGTCGGGGTGGCACAGCCAGAGCCAGCCGAGGAGCAGGGAGGCGGCGGTCAGGGCGAGGGCGGCGCCGGAGCCGCAGGGCGGGCGGTGGCCGCGGCGGACGAGCAGGGACGCGCACATGCCCAGGACGAACATCGGAGTCAGCGAGAGCGGTGAGGAGGTGACCAGGCGGGCCACCTCGGTCGGCAGTCCGAGGCCCAGGGCGACCGCGCGCGTCGCCGCCGTGGCCGCCACCGTCAGGGCGGCGAGCAGGCCGAGCTGTGCGGAGGAGCGGCGTGCGAGGAGCCGGTGGAGCAGCGGGAAGGCCAGGTAGAAGAAGGCCTCCACGGACAGCGTCCACGTCACGATGTTGAGGCTGTAGAAGTGGTCCAGGCTCCAGGCCTGGGTGAGGGTGAGCGTCCAGACGACGTCCGCCGCCGAGACCGGCAGTCCCAGCCACCACTTCTCCAGGACCGCGAAGACCAGCGTCGTCACCGCGAGCAGTGGCCAGATCCGGGCGAAGCGGCGCCGGTAGAAGCGGGCCGGGGTGTCCTCGGGGCGGGCGACCCAGGTCATGACGAAGCCGGAGAGGACGAAGAAGAACACCACGCCCTCGTAGCCCGTCGTCATCAGCCGCGCCAGTGCCGGGGCCTCCTTGACGTAGCCGTAGGAGTGGAAGAGGAACACCCCGAAGGCCGCGAACCAGCGCAGCCCGGTGAGGGAGTCCACCCGGGTCGCGCCGGGCAGGGGTGTGCGGCGGGACCTCGTAGGACGTGCCGTTTCGGAGGCGGTGGCGGGGGTGGCGGGGGTGGCGAGGGTGGTGACGGCGGCGGAAGAAGAGATGGCCGGATCCCTGGGTCGTACGGACGCATGGCAAAGGTCCGACGGTAGGCGGCTGCGGGGAAGGCGCCGGGAAGGCCCTGGGAAGGGTCGGTGAAGGGCCGGTGCACGTGTGGGGAGGGCGGTGCGGGCGCGGAGGGCGGGGGAGGGAGCTTTGCGATCGGGTACCGCGTGGGCATGACAGGCAGGGCGCGCATAGGCTGCGCACGGAATGCCGCGTTCCCGAGCCGAAAGACGAGACATGCGCCGCCCCACCCCGCTCCGCCGTACCGCCGCCGCCGCGTCCGCCGCCGTCACGCTGGCGCTGGTGCTGACCGCCTGTGGCGGTGACGACCAGCCGAGGGAGGACAGCGGGAAGGCCGACGTCGCCGCGTCCGCCGCCGCGAAGCCGGACGTACGGGCGCTGCCCGCCGTCGCCCTCGACAAGCTGGCCGTCGGCCCGGCGGACCTCAGGGGCTACCGGGTGACGAAGGTCGAGGGCGCCGACGTCGTCAACGTCGGCGACGTCAGCTCCGACAAGCCGGCCTGCGGGCCGCTGGCCGAGGCGCTGGCCGGGGCGGCGCCCGGCACGCCGGCGGCCACCGCGCACCGCAGGGCGGAGAAGGGCGGGGCGCGGACGGACGTGGCGCTCGGGTCGTACGACGGGGAGGGGGCGCAGCGGGCGTTCGAGGCGGTCAAGGCCGCGGGCACCGCCTGCGCCCAGGGCTTCCGTCTGACCTCGACCGTCAGGACCGAGGACATCACCGAGCTCGTGCCGAAGCCCGTCACCGCCGGTGACGAGGCCCTCGCCTGGACGGTCGCCGGCAAGAAGGGCGGCGCCGGCGCCCTCGTCGTCTTCCGGAAGGGCAACAGCCTCGTCGCCGTCACGGCCGACCGGCTGCCCACCGCCGTGGCCGACGCGCAGGCGGCCAAGCTGCGCTGAGTGCGGCCGGGTCAGTCCGGCCGGTGGGCCGGGTTCCGCCGTAGGCTGCCGCCATGTGCGGAATCGTGGGTTACGTCGGCGGACAGTCGGCGCTCGATGTGGTGATCGCGGGCCTGAAGCGGCTCGAGTACCGCGGCTACGACTCGGCCGGAGTCGCGGTGCTCTCCGACGGCGGCCTCGCCGCGGCCAAGAAGGCCGGAAAGCTCGTCAATCTGGAGAAGGAGCTGGTGGAGCGGCCGCTGTCGAGCGGCTCCACCGGCATCGGACACACCCGGTGGGCCACGCACGGCGGCCCCACCGACAGCAACGCGCACCCGCACCTCGACAACGCGGGCCGCGTCGCCGTCGTCCACAACGGCATCATCGAGAACTTCGCCACCCTCAGGGCCGAACTGGCCGAGCGCGGCCACGAGCTGCTGTCCGAGACCGACACCGAGGTCGTGGCCCATCTGCTCGCCGAGGAGTTCAGTTCCGTCGGCGACCTCGCCGAGGCCATGCGGCTGGTGTGCAAGCGGCTCGACGGCGCCTTCACCCTGGTCGCCGTCCACGCCGACCAGCCGGACGTCGTCGTCGGCGCCCGCCGTAACTCCCCGCTCGTCGTCGGGGTCGGCGAGGGCGAGAACTTCCTCGCCTCCGACGTCTCCGCCTTCATCGCCCACACCCGTTCGGCGATCGAGCTCGGCCAGGACCAGGTCGTCGAGCTCACCCGCGACGGCGTCACCGTCACGGATTTCGACGGCGCCCCCGCCGACGTACGGGCCTTCCACATCGACTGGGACGCCTCCGCCGCCGAGAAGGGCGGCTACGCCTCCTTCATGCTCAAGGAGATCGCCGAGCAGCCGAAGGCCGTCGCCGACACCCTCCTCGGCCGGATCGACGCCGAAGGACGCCTCCGCCTCGACGAGGTCCGCATCCCCGACCGCGTGCTCCGCGAGGCCGACAAGATCGTCATCATCGCGTGCGGCACCGCCTTCCACGCCGGACTCATCGCCAAGTACGCGATCGAGCACTGGACCCGGATCCCCTGTGAGGTGGAGCTGGCCAGCGAGTTCCGCTACCGCGACCCGATCCTCGGGCAGCGCACCCTCGTCGTCGCGATCTCCCAGTCCGGCGAGACGATGGACACCCTGATGGCGCTGCGGCACGCCCGCGAGCAGGGCGCCAAGGTCCTCGCCGTCTGCAACACCAACGGGTCGACGATTCCGCGGGAGTCGGACGCCGTGCTCTACACGCACGCCGGCCCCGAGGTCGCCGTCGCGTCCACCAAGGCCTTCCTGACGCAGCTCGTCGCCTGCTACCTGCTCGCGCTCTACCTCGGCCAGGTGCGCGGCACCCAGTGGGGCGACGAGATCCACGCCGTCATCCGCGAGCTCGCACGGAGCGCCGACGGGGTCGAGCGGGTCCTGGCGACCATGGAGCCCGTGCGCGCGCTCGCCCGCTCGCTCGCCCACAAGGACACGGTCCTCTTCCTCGGCCGGCACGTCGGCTACCCCGTGGCCCTCGAAGGCGCGCTCAAACTCAAGGAACTCGCCTACATGCACGCGGAGGGCTTCGCCGCCGGCGAGCTCAAGCACGGGCCGATCGCGCTCGTCGAGGAGGACCTGCCGGTCGTCGTCGTGGTGCCCTCGCCGCGCGGCCGGGCCGTCCTCCACGACAAGATCGTCTCCAATATCCAGGAGATCAGGGCCAGGGGCGCGCGCACGATCGTCATCGCGGAGGAGGGCGACGAGGCCGTCGTCCCGTACGCCGACCACCTCATCCGCATCCCCGTGACGCCCACGCTGCTCCAGCCGCTGGTCGCCACCGTGCCCCTCCAGGTCTTCGCCTGCGAACTGGCCACGGCCCGGGGCAACGAGGTCGACCAGCCGCGCAACCTGGCCAAGTCCGTGACGGTGGAGTGAGTGGGCGCGTGAGCAGCGAGCGAGTGGCGTGTGAGTGGCGAGTGAGTGAGGTAGTGGGCGGATGATCATCGGGGTGGGGATCGACGTGGCGGAGATCGACCGCTTCGTCGCGTCGCTCGAACGCACACCGGGGCTCGTCCAGCGCCTCTTCGTCGAGCGCGAGCTGCTCCTGCCGAGCGGCGAGCGGCGCGGCCCGGCCTCCCTCGCGGTGCGGTTCGCCGCGAAGGAGGCGCTGGCCAAGGCCCTCGGCGCACCCGGGAACCTGCACTGGACGGACGCCGAGGTGTACGTCGAGGACAGCGGGCAGCCACGGCTACGGGTCCGCGGCACCGTCGCGGCCCGCGCCGCCGAACTGGGCGTACGGCACTGGCACGTGTCCCTCAGCCACGACGCGGGAGTGGCGTCGGCGGTGGTGATCGCGGAGGGCTGAGCCCGCGACGCGCGCGGCTGGGATGGTGGCGCGCGGGGGAGGTGGCGGGGCCGGGAAGGCAGCGCGGCCGGGAAGGCAGCGCGCGCGGGGAGGCGGCGCGGCCGGGGAAAGACAGCGTGCGGGGGAGGTGGCGGGGCCGGGATCGTGGCGCGGCCGGGATGGTGGCGCGGGCCGCGACGGTGCCACGGCCGGGGAAAGGCGGCGCGCCCGGGATGGCGGCGCGCCCGGGATGGTGGCGCGCCCGGGATGGTGGCGCGCGGGGAGGCGGCGCGCCCGGGATGGCGGCGCGCCCGGGGAGGTGGCGCTGCCGGGGCGGAACCGCCAGGGTGGGTGCCATGCGTACCGCTTATCGCGTGGAGACCGTACGGGCCGCCGAGGCCGAGCTGATGGCCCGGCTGCCCGAGGGCGCCCTGATGCAGCGGGCGGCGGCCGGGCTCGCGGCCGCCTGCTGCTCGCTGCTCGGGAAGGGACGGGTGTACGGGGCCAGGGTCGTCCTGCTCGTCGGCAGCGGCGACAACGGCGGCGACGCGCTGTACGCGGGCGCCCGGCTCGCCCGGAGAGGCGCCGGCGTGACGGCCGTGCCGCTCGGCGCGCGGGCGCACGAGGGCGGGCTCGCGGCGCTGCGGCGGGCGGGCGGCCGGGTGGTCGGCCCGCACGACGACCCCTATGACGCCATCGCCGCCGCCGACCTTGTCCTGGACGGGATCACGGGGATCGGCGGCCGGGGCGGGCTGCGGCCCGAGGCCGTGCCCGTCGCCCGGGCGGCGCGCGGCTCCGACGCCGTCGTCGTGGCCGTCGACCTGCCCAGCGGCGTCGACGCCGACACCGGCGAGGTCGCGGGCGAGGCGCTGCGCGCCGACGCGACGATCACCTTCGGCACGTACAAGCCGGGGCTGCTCGTCGACCCGGCGCGCGAGTACGCCGGTGCGCTGCGGCTCGTCGACATCGGCCTCGGCGCCACGCTGCCGTCCGTACCCGACCTGGAGGCGCTGCAGCACGAGGACGTGGCGCGGCTGCTGCCCCGGCCGGCCGCGGAGAGCGACAAGTACCGGCGCGGCGTCGTGGGCGTCGTCGCCGGCTCCGCCCGCTATCCCGGCGCCGCCGTCCTCGCCGTCGCGGGCGCGCTGCGGGGCGGCGCGGGTGCCGTGCGGTACGTCGGCCCCGCCGCCGACGCCGTCATCGCCGCGCACCCCGAGACCCTGGTCCACCCGGGCCCGCCGGCGAAGGCGGGCCGCGTCCAGGCGTGGGTCGTGGGACCCGGCCTGGGCGACGACCCGGGTGTGGCGGAGGTCCTCGCCTCCGACGTCCCGGTCCTCGTCGACGCGGACGGGCTGCGCGACCTGTCGCCCGAGGCGGTGAAGTCCCGTACCGCCCCCACCCTCCTGACCCCGCACGCCGGCGAGGCCGCCGCCCTCCTCGGCACCTCCCGCGAGGAGGTCGAGTCGGGCCGCCTCGCCGCGGTCCGCGAGCTGGCGGGGCGCTTCGGCGCCACGGTCCTCCTGAAGGGCTCCACCACCCTGGTCTGCGGGCCGGGCGGCGCGGGCCCGGTCCGCGTCAACCCCACCGGCACCTCCTGGCTCGCCACCGCCGGCAGCGGCGACGTCCTCTCCGGCCTGGCCGGCTCCCTCCTCGCCGCCGGCCTCCCGCCCACGGACGCCGCCTCGGCGGCGGCCTACCTGCACGGCCTGGCGGCCCGCCGCGCCTCGACGCCCGGAACCCCGATCACGGCGGGAGACGTGGCGGGAGCGCTGCGGGGCGCGTGGGCGGACGTGACGGGGGGCTGAGGCCCGGGCCCGGCAAGGGGCGTCGTCCCCTCGTGCCGCCCAACCGTCTCACCCTGCGGGACGACCGCCCACAACGCGGCCCGGGTGACCGGGTACGTGGCCCCGGGTTCGCGACCTGAGAGACTGGGGCGCGATGAGCCAGACACAGCCGCCCCGCCGAGCCCGCGCCGAGATCGACCTCGGGGCGCTGCGTGCGAACGTCCGCACGCTGCGCGCCCGGGTCGCGCCACACGTCCAGGTGATGGCCGTGGTGAAGGCGGACGCGTACGGACACGGCGCCGTGCCGTGTGCGCGGGCCGCGCTGCAGGCGGGGGCGACGTGGCTGGGGACGGCGACGCCGCACGAGGCGCTGGCGCTGCGGGCGGCGGGGCTGACCGAGGCGCGGATCATGTGCTGGCTGTGGACGCCGGGCGACCCGTGGGACCAGGGCATCGAGGCCGGGCTCGACATGTCGGTCAGCGGCATGTGGGCGCTCCGCGAGGTGACGCGGGCCGCGCAGGCCGTCGGCCGGCCCGCCCGCATCCAGCTCAAGGCCGACACCGGCCTCGGCCGCAACGGCTGCCAGCCCGCCGACTGGCCCGAGCTGGTCTCCGAGGCGCTGAAGGCCGAGGCGCAGGGCCTGGTGAAGATCACCGGACTGTGGTCGCACTTCGCCTGCGCCGACGAGCCCGGGCACCCGTCGATCGCCGGCCAGCTCGACGTCTTCCGTTCGATGCTCGACTTCGCGGAGAAGGCCGGCGTCGAACCCGAGGTGCGCCACCTCGCCAACTCGCCCGCCACACTCACCCTCCCCGAGTCCCACTTCGACCTCGTCCGCCCCGGTATCGCCATGTACGGCGTGTCGCCCGACCCGGCCGTCGGCACCTCCGCCGAGCTCGGGCTGCGCCCGGTGATGTCGCTGAAGGCGAGCGTGGCCCTGGTCAAGCAGGTGCCGGGCGGCCACGGCGTCTCGTACGGGCACCACTACGTCACGCCCGGCGAGACCACGCTCGGTCTGATCCCGCTCGGCTACGCGGACGGCGTCCCGCGGCACGCCTCGGGCCGCGGCCCGGTCCTGGTCGGCGACCGGGTGCGGACGGTGGCCGGCCGGGTCGCCATGGACCAGTTCGTCGTCGACCTCGAAGGCGACACGCCCGAGCCGGGCACGGAGGCCGTCCTCTTCGGCCCCGGCGACCGGGGCGAGCCGACGGCGCAGGACTGGGCCGAGGCCGCCGACACCATCGCGTACGAGATCGTCACCCGGATCGGCGCGCGCGTCCCGCGCGTCCACCTCGGGGAGTAAGGGGGGAGCGGCCGTGGGCGACGACACCTGGCGGCGGGCCGGCTGGGCCGGTGCCGCGATAGGCGTGCTCGCCGCAGGCGCGGCGGCCGGCGTCGCCCTCGAACGGCTCACGGTCGGGCGCTCCGTACGCCAGAAGGCGCGGCTCGCGCTCGACGCCGAGGGCCCGTACGGCGCCCTGCGCGGCACCCCGGGCCGGGCGCTCGCCGACGACGGCACCGAGCTGTACTACGAGGTCGACGAGGTGGAGCCGGATCCCTCCGGGCTCCGCCGGCGCCGCCTCTTCGGGCGCAAGGCCCCCGCGCCCGTCACCGTCGTCTTCAGCCACGGCTACTGCCTGAACCAGGACTCCTGGCACTTCCAGCGCGCCGCCCTGCGCGGCCTGGTCCGCACCGTGCACTGGGACCAGCGCAGCCACGGGCGCTCCGGGCGCGGGGTCGCCCAGGCCGGGCCCGACGGGGTGCCGGTCTCGATCGACCAGCTGGGCCGCGACCTGAAGGCCGTCCTCGACGCAGCCGCGCCCGAGGGGCCGCTCGTCCTGGTCGGGCACTCCATGGGCGGCATGACGGTCATGGCCCTGGCCGGCCTGTACCCGGAACTGCTGCGGGAGCGGGTCGTCGGCGTCGGCCTCGTCGGTACGTCGGCGGGCCGGCTCGCCGAGGTCAGCTACGGCCTGCCGGTGGCCGGCGTCAACGCGGTGCGCCGCGTGCTGCCGGGCGTACTGCGCGCGCTCGGCTCGCAGGCGGAGCTGGTGGAGCGCGGGCGGCGGGCCACGGCCGACCTGTTCGCCGGGCTGATCAAGAAGTACTCGTTCTCGTCGAAGGACGTCGACCCGGCGGTCGTGCGGTTCGCCGAGCGGATGATCGAGTCGACGCCGATCGACGTGGTCGCCGAGTTCTACCCGGCGTTCGTCGAGCACGACAAGACGGCGGCGCTCACCGCGTTCCGGGAGCTTCCGGTGCTCGCCCTCGCCGGCGACCACGACCTGGTCACCCCCAGCTCGCACACCGAGGCCATCGCCGACCTGCTGCCGGAGGCCGAGCTGGTGATCGTGCCCGACGCCGGTCACCTGGTGATGCTGGAGCACCCGGAGGCGGTCACGGACCGGATCGCCGACCTGCTGGGGCGGGTCGGGGCGGTGCCCGCCGTCCGCTAGGCGTCCGCCGGCTCGATAAGTTGGCGGAATGGACTCTCCGCTCAACCAGGTCACCCTCGAAGTCGACTCGCCGGAGCGCATGAAGGAGCTCGGCCGCCGCCTCGCCAAGCTGCTGCGCCCCGGTGACCTCGTGATGCTCACCGGCGAGCTCGGCGCCGGCAAGACCACGCTGACCCGCGGCCTCGGCGAGGGCCTGGGCGTACGGGGCGCGGTCACCTCGCCGACCTTCGTCATCGCCCGCGTCCACCCGTCCCTCTCCGGCGGCCCGGCGCTCGTCCACGTCGACGCGTACCGGCTCGGCGGCGGTCTCGACGAGATGGAGGACCTGGACCTCGACGTCTCGCTGCCCGACTCGGTCGTGGTCGTCGAATGGGGTGACGGCAAGGTCGAGGAGCTGACGGACGACCGGCTGCACGTGCTCATCCACCGCGTCGTGGGCGACACGGCGGACGCCGACGACGACCGGCGCACCCTCGTCCTGAACGGGATCGGCGCGCGCTGGGCGGACGCGGACCTGTCGTTGACCTGAACGTACGTAGGTTCCGACAACCTGTCGGGAAAATGTTGCGCAGGTGCTCCGAACCGTGGTCACATGGATGCACGAGGCTGGTTAGGTGTACCTAACCTACGGGAGGCAGGCATGGCGACGCCAGAGCGTGAGGACCGCGAGGACAGCGGAGCGCACCGGGCGGAGAACGTCTCGATGAGAGAGCTGCTCGCCGCCTGCGCCGCCGCCGACGCCGTGTCGACCCCGCCGCGCGAGCCCCGGCCCCCGGCGGACGGCGAGCCCCGGCCCGTACGCGACGAAGCCGCCTGATCCGTACGGGCCTGCGGGACGCCGTACCGGCCTGCGCGATGGCGCTCCGGCCTGACGCGACGCCGTACCGGCCTGCGCGACGGCGCTCGGGCCCGCGCGGCGCCCCACGGGTCTACGCGACCACGACGACCTTCGCGCCGATCGACGCGAACGTCCACAGCGCGTCGCCGTCCGCCCGCTTCATCCGGATGCCGCCGGTCTTCTTGCCCGGGTCCGGGCTCGGCGTCGAGCCGTCGACCGCCGCGCTGAAGCCGACCGACACGTCCTGCGCGGTCGCGAACCGCACCACGTGCTCGATCTGCACGCCGTCGGAGCCGCGCACCGAACCGGACCGCGAGGTCACCACGTACGAGCCCGGCAGCGGCGAGACCGTGCTCGGCATGACCGAGAAGGTGCGGGTGACCTGGTTCTTCGCGTCCACCAGCCACACCCGGCGGTCGCCGAGCGCGTAGACCACGCGCTCGCCCTTGCCGGAGTTCGCGGGCAGCGCCGTCGGGTCCTTGTGCGGGCGCTCGGGCCGTCCGCTCGGCGCGGCGGACGGCGCCGTGACCGGCGTCCGCGGCTGGGCGGCCAGCTCGGCCGGCGAGGGTGCGTGGGCCGAGGCCTGATAGGCGAGGAAACCGACCGCGGCGACGGCCGCCGCGGTGAGCCCGGCCACGAATCCCGAGCTGCTCCGTGCCACCGTGCGCCCACCTTCTGTCGTACGTACGTATCGGTGTCAATCTGACGGGCTGACCGTAGCAGCCGCCGGGGCCGGAGGGCGGGGCGCCGCACCCCCACGCCCGGCGCCGTAGGCTGTTCGCGTGCTCTTGCTCGCCATGGATACCGCCACACCCGCCGTCACCGTCGCCCTCCACGACGGCGACTCCGTCGTCGCCGAGTCGAGCCAGGTCGACGCCCGCCGGCACGGGGAGCTGCTGCTGCCCGCCGTCGACCGGGTGCTTGAGAAGGCCGGGCTGAAGCTCGACGCCGTGACCGGCATCGTCGTCGGCGTCGGCCCCGGCCCGTACACCGGACTGCGCGTCGGCCTCGTCACGGCCGCCACCTTCGCCTCCGCGCTCGGCGTGCCGGTGCACGGCCTGTGCACCCTCGACGGCCTCGCGTACGCCTCCGGGATCGACGAGCCCTTCGCCGTCGCCACGGACGCGCGGCGCAAGGAGGTCTACTGGGCCCGCTACGAGAACGCCCGTACGCGGGTGACCGAGGCGTCCGTCGACCGGCCCGCCGACATCGCCGGACAGCTCGCCGGAGTGCCGGTCGTCGGCGCCGGGGCCCGGCTCTACCCGGACGTCTTCCCCGACGCCCGCGACCCCGAGCACCAGTCGGCCGCCGCGCTCGCCGGCCTCGCGGCCGAGCGGCTGGCGGCGGGGGACCGGGACGCCTTCCTGGAGCCGCTGCCGATGTACCTGCGGCGCCCCGACGCCCAGGTGCCGAAGAACTACAAGGTGGTCACCCCCAAGTGACGACCGTGCTCCGTGAGATGCGCTGGTGGGACCTGGAGCCCGTGCTCGCGCTCGAAGCCGAGCTCTTCCCCGAGGACGCCTGGTCGGAGGGGATGTTCTGGTCGGAGCTCGCGCACGCCCGCGGGCCGCGCGCGACCCGGCACTACGTGGTGGCCGAGGACGCGTCCGGCCGGCTCGTCGGGTACGCGGGGCTGGCCGCGGCCGGCGGGCTCGGCGACGTGCAGACCATCGCCGTCTCCCGCGACCAGTGGGGCACCGGCCTCGGCGCGCGGCTCCTCACCGACCTCCTCCAGGCCGCGACCGCCTTCGAGTGCGAGGAGGTCCTCCTCGAAGTGCGCGTGGACAACACCCGGGCCCAGAAGCTGTACGAGCGCTTCGGCTTCGAACCCATCGGCTTCCGCCGCGGCTACTACCAGCCCGGCAACGTGGACGCGCTCGTGATGCGACACACCGTTCAAGGAACAGAGACTGATTCAGATGGCTGCTGACGAACCGCTCGTACTCGGCATCGAGACCTCCTGCGACGAGACCGGCGTCGGCATCGTGCACGGCACCACCCTGCTGGCCGACGCCGTCGCCTCCAGCGTCGACACGCACGCCCGCTTCGGCGGCGTCGTCCCCGAGATCGCCTCCCGCGCGCACCTGGAGGCGATGGTCCCGACGATCGAGCGCGCCCTGAAGACCGCCGGCGTCTCCCCGAAGGACCTGGACGGCATCGCCGTCACGGCGGGCCCCGGCCTGGCGGGCGCGCTGCTCGTCGGCGTCTCGGCGGCCAAGGCGTACGCGTACGCCCTCGGCAAGCCGCTCTACGGCGTCAACCACCTCGCCTCGCACATCTGCGTGGACCAGCTGGAGCACGGCCGGCTGCCCGAGCCGACGATGGCGCTGCTCGTCTCCGGCGGCCACTCCTCGCTGCTGCTCTCCAGCGACATCACCTCCGACGTGCGGCCGATGGGCGCGACCATCGACGACGCGGCGGGCGAGGCCTTCGACAAGATCGCGCGCGTCCTCGACCTGGGCTTCCCGGGCGGTCCGGTCATCGACCGGCTCGCCAAGGAGGGCGACCCGGCCGCCATCGCCTTCCCGCGCGGCCTGAGCGGCGCCAAGGACCCGGCGTACGACTTCTCCTTCTCCGGTCTGAAGACCGCCGTGGCCCGCTGGATCGAGGCCAAGCGGAACGCGGGCGAGGAGGTGCCGGTACGGGACGTGGCCGCGTCCTTCCAGGAGGCGGTCGTCGACGTGCTCACCCGCAAGGCCGTCCGGGCCTGCAAGGACGAGGGCGTCGACCACCTGATGATCGGCGGCGGCGTGGCCGCCAACTCGCGGCTCCGGGCGCTCGCCGAGGAGCGCTGCGAGCGGGCCGGCATCCGGCTGCGGGTGCCGCGGCCGGGCCTGTGCACGGACAACGGCGCCATGGTCGCGGCGCTCGGCGCCGAGATGGTGGCGCGCGGGCGGGCGGCCTCGGACCTGGAGCTGTCGGCGGACTCTTCGCTGCCGGTGACGGAGTCGCACGTGCCGGGGAACCACGGCGGCCACGGCCACGACCACGACCACGTGCACGAGGTCAGCAAGGAGAACCTCTACTCGTGACGGCCGTGACCACGGTGACCCTGATGTGGGAGGCCCGGGCCGCCGAGGGGCGGGGCGCCGAACTCCTCGACTGGGCGCGGGCGCAGGAGCTGCCGGGTGAGCCGGTGCGCCGGGAGACCTTCCGCGCCCCGCAGGACCGGGTCCTCGTCCTCACGTGGTGGGAGACGGCGGACGGCGTCGACGCGGAACTGCCCGAGCTGCCGGAGCCGGACGGGGAGCTGATCACCCGTCCGGTGCACCGCTGGCGCTTCGAATCAGTCGGATAGTCGTACTTCGAGCAACCTTTCGCCCTGATCGGGCATCCCACAGCGCGTGAAGAAGACGATCGCGCTGTGGGCGGTGCTGACCGCCGTGGCCCTGTTCGCGACGACCGGCTGCACGGCGGCCGACGCCGACGCCCCCGCCCCGGCGGCCCCCAGGGCGGCCACCCCTTCCCGCGCGGGCGGCGACGCGGGCGCCAAGGCCCCGGACGCCGCCGCCGCGGAGGCGGCGCGCACGGCCGCGTACGCGAAGTGGGGCCTCAAGCCCTTCCCGGCGCCGCCGGCCCCGCCCGCGAAGAAGCCGGTGCAGCGGCGCGCGGCCGGCGGGCCCGTACCGGTCGTCAGCGACATCCCCACCACCGAGAAGATCGTCTTCGTCACGATCGACGACGGAGCCGAGAAGGACCCCCGCTTCGTCGAGATGATGCGCGACCTCAAGGTCCCGGTGACGATGTTCCTCACCGACGCCTCGATCCGCTCGGACTACCCCTACTTCACCCGGCTCGCCGCCGAGGGCAACGGCATCGCCAACCACACCCTCACCCACCCCAACCTGCGCACCCTCTCCGCCGAGGCCCAGCACCGGGAGATCTGCGGCCAGCAGGCGAAGCTGACCAAGGAGTACGGCAAGCCGCCCCGGCTCTTCCGCCCGCCCTACGGCAACTGGAACGAGGCCACCCGCGCCGCCGTCGGCCAGTGCGGCCTCGACGCGATCGTGCTCTGGCGCGAGTCCATGCAGATCCAGAACATGCAGTACCAGCGCCCCGACCGGAAGCTGCACCCCGGCGACATCATCCTGGCCCACTTCCGTGGCCCGTCCGAGCTCAAGGGCCGCACGATGACGCAGATGATGACCAACCTGCTCCGGCACATCCAGGAGCAGGGCTTCACGGTGGCGCGCCTGGAGGACTACCTCTAGAAAAAAATCGCACCCGGGTGTCGATGCGGGCGTCTCCCGTTCGACGTATGAGTGGAAGGCGGGGAACGGCCCCGCCACCGCACCCGAGGAGTCACCATGCCCCGCTTCCTGTCCCTCGTCCGCATCGAGGAGAACACCATCGACATGGAGGAGGCCGGCCCCGAGTTCGGCGCGCGGATGGGCGCCCTCCTGGAGGAGATCACCAAGGCGGGCGTCATGCTCGACACGGCCGGCCTCCTGCCGACCTCCGAGGGCACCCGCATCACCTGGCAGGACGGCAAGCTGTCGTACACCGACGGCCCGTTCACCGAGACCAAGGAGGTCGTCGGCGGCTACGCGCTGATGCAGTGCAAGGACAAGGCCGAGGCCCTGGAGTGGGGCCGCCGCTTCCTGGAGGTCCACCCGGCGCAGTGGACCGTCGGCCTGGAGCTGCGCCAGCTCGACGAGGGCTGACGAGGGCTGCGGAGGGCTGACGAGGGCTGCCGAGGCTGATGTCGCGCGCCGATGTCACAGGCGGCTGCCAGAGTGTGAAGCGTGACGGTGGAGAGCACGCTGCGGGACACGCTCGGGACGGTCTTCCGGATGGAGTCGGCGCGGATCATCGCGACCGCGGCCCGGATCGTCCGTGACGTCGGCATCGCCGAGGAGATCGCCCAGGACGTGTTCCTGGCCGCCCTGGAGCAGTGGCCCGAGTCGGGCGTCCCGGACCGCCCGGGCGCCTGGCTCACGGCCGCCGCGAAGCACCGCGCCGTCGACCTGGTGCGGCGCCGCGAGACGTACGCGCGCAAGCTCGCCGAGGTGGGCCGGACGCTCGACGAGGAGGCGTACGACCCCGAGCCGTCCGGCCCCGGCGACATCGACGACGACATGCTGCGGCTCGTCTTCACCGCCTGCCACCCGGTGCTGTCCGCCGAGGCCCGCACGGCGCTCACCCTGCGGCTGGTCGGCGGCCTGCGCACCGACGAGATCGCCCGCGCCTTCCTGGTCCCCGAGCCGACGGTCGCCCAGCGGATCGTGCGGGCCAAGCGCACGCTCGCCCGGGCCGGCGTGCCGTTCGAGGTGCCGTACGGGGCGGACCGGGCGGCCCGGCTCGGTTCGGTCCTGGAGGTCATCTACCTGGTCTTCAACGAGGGGTACGCGGCCACCGCGGGCGACGACCTGCTGCGCCCCGGCCTGTGCGAGGACGCCCTCCGGCTGGCCCGGCAGCTCGCCGCGCTCATGCCCAAGGAGGGCGAGGTGCACGGCCTCGCCGCGCTCCTTGAGCTCCAGGCGTCGCGGACCGCGGCCCGGACCGGGCCCGACGGCGCGCCCGTGCTGCTCGCGGACCAGGACCGCACGCGCTGGAACCGGCTGCTGATCCGGCGCGGCTTCGCGGCCCTGGAGCGGGCCGTCGAGGCGGGCGGCGGCGCGACCGGCGGCGCGACCGGGCCGTACGCCCTGCAGGCCGCCGTGGCCGCCTGCCACGCGCGGGCGGTGACGTACGCGGAGACGGACTGGGCCACCATCGCCGCGCTCTACGGGCGGCTCGCCGCCGTCGCGCCCTCGCCGGTCGTCGAGCTCAACCGGGCCGTGGCGGTCTCCATGACCGACGGCCCCGAGGCCGGCCTCGCCCTCGTCGACGCCCTCGCCGCAGCGCCCGGCCTGGACCGCTACCACCTGCTGCCGAGCGTCCGCGGCGACCTCCTGGCCCGCCTCGGCAGGGGCGCCGAGGCGCGCGCGGAGTTCGAGCGGGCCGCCGCCCTGACCCGTAACGAGCGGGAGCGGGCCCTCCTGCTCCAACGGGCCGCACGGGCCCGGAAGTCCGGAGGTTAGGCTCACGGCATGTCCCGCCGTACCGCTTTGCCGCATCTCCCGCCGCCCCCGCCGCCCGCCGAGCTGCAGAGCTGGCCGGACCGCGCGGCCCGGCTCGCCGACCGGGCGCTCGCCCTCGACGACCTGCTGCGCCGCTTCCTGGGCGCCGGGCGGCTCGCGCTCTTCCTGACCTGGTTCCTGCTGCTCGAACTCGGCTGGGGGTTCGTCGGCGTGGGCCTCACGGCCGTCGACGGCGGTGCGATCGTGGATCCGATCTCCTGGATCCTCTGTCTGTTCAGCGGGATCCTCGGGATCGGGGTGCTGGTCCCGGCCGTCTGGCTGACCGTACGGAGCCTGCGCCGCGACCGGGTGGTGCGCGAGCGCCTGATCGCCTGGGCCGCCCTCGACCGCGACAGCGCCGCCGACGCCCGGCTGCGGGCACCGGGCCTGAGCGTCTGCTGGCTGCTGCTGTCCTTCGCGATGTGCGCGGTCGGCCTGTGGACGGCCTTCGCCGTGCCGCTCAACACGACGCGGGACAACGGCGGTTACCCGTTCGTCGTGTACGGGATGGGCGCGGCGCTCATCCTCTGGGTGACCGGCCTCACGGGCCTCGTGAAGGCCGTCGGGCACTACCGGATGGCGCTGCGCCTCACCGGGCCGGTCAGCGGCCCGCCGGGTGCCCGATCAGCATCGTCGGGGCTCCCGCGACCCGAGTGAGCAGCACCGTCGCGGAGTTGGGCCCCTTCGGCTTCACCCTGCGGCGGATCTCCTCGGGTTCGACGGCCGAACCGCGCTTCTTCACGGTGAGCGTGCCGACCTCCCGCTCCCGCAGCAGGGCCTTCAACTTCTTGAGGTTGAAGGGGAGTTCGTCGGTGATCTCGTAGGCGGCGGCGTACGGGGTGGGGCGCAGCTCGTCCGCCGTCACGTACGCGATGGTCTCGTCGACGAGGCCGCCGTCGAGCTCCGCGGCCACCTCGGCCACCAGGTGCGCCCGGATGACGGCGCCGTCGGGCTCGTACAGATAGCGCCCGACGGGCCGGACCGCCGGGTCGGGGAGCGCGCCCCCGGTGAGCGACGCGCCGCCGGGCAGCAGCGTGGCGCGGCGGGCGCCGGGCTCGGTGCCGAACCAGAGCACGGCCTCCTTCACGTCGCCGCCGTCCGAGATCCACTCCGCCTCGGCCTCCTCCGGCACCGCCTCGTGCGGGATGCCCGGCGCGATCTTCAGGGCCGCGTGCGGGGCCTTGCGGGCCGCCTCGACCGCCCAGGAGAGCGGCGGCGAGTACGCCTCGGGGTCGAAGATCCGCCCACCCGTCGCCCGACCACCGCCCCTCACCGACGCGTTGCGCGCGGCCCCTCTTGGATTGCCGCCGCGCCGCGCCGGGTCGACGAAGACGGCGTCGTACGGGCTCGTGTCGATCTCCATCACGTCCGCGCACCGCACCTCGATCAGCTCCGCGAGCCCGAGCGCCGCCGCGTTGGCGCGCGCGGTCTCGGCGGTCAGCGGGTCGCGGTCGACGGCGAGCACCCTGATCCCGGCCCGCGCGAGCGCGATCGCGTCGCCGCCGATGCCCGAGCACAGGTCGGCGACGCTGCCGACGCCGAGCGCCTTGAGGCGGGCCGCGCGGTAGGCGCCGACGGTGGCGCGGGTGGACTGCTCGACGCCGTTCGGCGTGAAGTACATCCGGTACGCGTCCTCCGCGCCGAACTTCGCCACCGCCCGCTGCCGCAGCCGGGCCTGACCGAGCGCCGCCGACACCAGCTCGGCGGGATGCTCCCGGCGCAGCCGGGAGGCGACGGCCAGCTCCTGGGCGGGGTCGTAGTCGCGCAGGGTGTCGAGCAGGGCCTGCCCCTCGGGGGCGAGCAGGGCGGCGAAGGCGGCGAGGTCGGTCACCCCACCCATTGTCGTGGTCGCGGACGGTGTGGGCCGCCCGGGGGATGGTGCGGGCGGCGCCGGTGGTGTCGGGGCGGTGGAGCGGCGCGGCGCTGACAGGATGCGGCGCCATGCAGCTAGTACGACAAAAGGGAAAGAGAAGAGCGTTCCGCTCGGTGCGGGTGGCCGGCGCCGCCCTGCTCGTCGCCGCGCTCGGCTCCGCCTGCGCCGGGTCGGGCGGCGACGACACCGCCGTACCGGCGAAGGAGCCCAAGCCGGCCGCCGGACAGCAGGCCGCGGGCAAGCAGGCGGCCGGCAAGCAGGCCGGGGGCAAGGGGCCCGCGGCGAGGCAGGGCCCGGCCGGCGCGCTCGACGCGTACGTGGAGCGGGTGCGCGCGGCGCGGGCCGCGCGCGTGGCCGCGGCCAAGAAGTGGGGCCTGGCCAAGCCGCCGCTCGACGCGCCCGAGCCGCCCGCGGTCAAACCGAGGATCACCACCCGCAAGGGATTCGAGACCGACGGCGAGGACCTGCCGCCGGTCTTCACCACCGTGCCGACCAAGCAGAAGATCGTCTTCCTGACGATCGACGACGGCGCGGAGAAGGACCCCGACCTGCTGCGCATGATGAGCGACCTGAAGATCCCGTACAGCGCCTTCCTCAGCAACTACCTGGTGAAGGACGACTACGGCTACTTCAGGAAGATGCAGGGCTCCGGCGTCTCGATCCACAACCACACGCTCACCCACCCCTATCTGCCCGGTCTCGACTACGACGACCAGAAGAAGCAGATCTGCGGGATGCAGGACATCATCCAGAAGCAGTACGGCAAGCGGCCCCGGCTCTTCCGCCCGCCGTACGGCAACTACAACGAGGACACCCTGACCGCGGCCAAGGCGTGCGGCGTGAAGGCGGTCCCGCTGTGGGCGGAGGAGGCGTTCCCCGACCACATGGAGTGGCGCGAGTGGGACCGGGACCTGCACCCCGGCGACATCATCCTCACGCACTTCCGGGGCAAGGAGGACTGGAAGGGCACCATGCCGGACATGATCCGACGGGTGATGAAGACCGTGACGGACAAGGGGTACGCGGTGGCGAAGCTCGAGGACTACGTGTGAGCCGGGCGCGCCGGCTCACCGCCGCCCTGGCCCTGGCCGGCGCGCTGTTCGCCCTCCCGGCCTGTGCCTCCTCCGTCGACCCGATCGAACGGCTCGGCCGCAAGGCGGCCGAGAAGGTCACCCCGCATCCGCGTCCGCACCGCGGTCCGAAACCGGTGGCGGTGCGCGGACCTTCGGCGTCGCCCGCGCCCGCCGCCCCCGTCGTACCCCTCGCACGGAACCGCGGACACCGTCCGAGCGTTCCCCCTTCTCGGCCGGCGGAGCACGCCACGAGATGGTGAATTGGCACTCCGCTTGACCGAGTGCTAATCGCGGTCATAGTCTCGGCTCTGGCACTCCCCGCAGGAGAGTGCCAACACAGCGACGGGCAGGTCCGGCACCCGCGACGACGGATCCACCTGGTCGCCACCTCAGACAGTTAACCCCGTGAGATCTCCGAAGGGGGAGGTCGGATCGTGACGACCACCAGCTCCAAGGTTGCCATCAAGCCGCTCGAGGACCGCATCGTGGTCCAGCCGCTCGACGCCGAGCAGACCACCGCCTCTGGCCTGGTCATCCCGGACACCGCGAAGGAGAAGCCCCAGGAGGGCGCCGTCCTCGCCGTCGGTCCGGGCCGCTTCGAGAACGGCGAGCGCCTGCCGCTCGACGTGAAGGTCGGCGACGTCGTGCTCTACAGCAAGTACGGCGGCACCGAGGTGAAGTACAACGGCGAGGAGTACCTCGTCCTCTCGGCTCGCGACGTTCTCGCGATCATCGAGAAGTAAGTCACCGAGGACCATCCAAGGCACCTCGCAGATGCTTTGAGCTGCGCCCCCGACCCCCTGGATTCCCGCGGGCGTCGTGGGGCGCAGTTTCGTTACAACGATTTCCGAGAGGGCTGAACCGCTCCCATGGCGAAGATCCTGAAGTTCGACGAGGACGCCCGTCGCGCCCTTGAGCGCGGCGTCAACAAGCTTGCCGACACGGTGAAGGTGACGATCGGCCCCAAGGGTCGCAACGTCGTCATCGACAAGAAGTTCGGCGCCCCCACCATCACCAACGACGGTGTCACCATCGCCCGCGAGGTCGAGCTGGAGGACCCGTACGAGAACCTCGGCGCCCAGCTGGTGAAGGAGGTGGCGACCAAGACCAACGACATCGCGGGTGACGGCACCACCACCGCCACCGTGCTCGCCCAGGCCCTGGTCCGCGAGGGTCTGCGCAACGTCGCTGCCGGTGCCTCCCCGGCCGCCCTGAAGAAGGGCATCGACGCCGCCGTCAAGGCCGTCTCCGACGAGCTGCTCGCGACCGCGCGCCCGATCGACGACAAGGCCGACATCGCCGCCGTCGCCGCGCTCTCCGCGCAGGACCAGCAGGTCGGCGAGCTCATCGCCGAGGCCATGGACAAGGTCGGCAAGGACGGTGTCATCACCGTCGAGGAGTCCAACACCTTCGGCCTGGAGCTCGACTTCACCGAGGGCATGGCCTTCGACAAGGGCTACCTCTCCCCGTACATGGTGACCGACCAGGAGCGTATGGAGGCCGTCCTCGACGACCCGTACATCCTGATCAACCAGGGCAAGATCTCCTCCATCCAGGACCTCCTGCCGCTGCTCGAGAAGGTCATCCAGTCCGGTGGCTCCAAGCCGCTGCTGATCATCGCCGAGGACGTCGAGGGCGAGGCCCTCTCCACCCTCGTCGTCAACAAGATCCGCGGCACCTTCAACGCCGTCGCCGTCAAGGCGCCCGGCTTCGGTGACCGCCGCAAGGCGATGCTCCAGGACATGGCCGTCCTCACCGGCGCCACCGTCATCTCCGAGGAGGTCGGCCTCAAGCTCGACCAGGCCGGTCTGGACGTGCTGGGCACCGCCCGCCGCGTGACCGTCTCCAAGGACGACACCACCATCGTCGACGGCGCCGGCTCCTCCGAGGACGTCCTGGGCCGCGTCAACCAGATCAAGGCCGAGATCGACGCCACCGACTCCGACTGGGACCGCGAGAAGCTCCAGGAGCGCCTCGCGAAGCTGGCCGGCGGCGTGTGCGTGATCAAGGTCGGCGCCGCCACCGAGGTGGAGCTGAAGGAGAAGAAGCACCGTCTGGAGGACGCCATCTCCGCGACCCGCGCCGCGGTCGAGGAGGGCATCGTCTCCGGTGGTGGCTCCGCGCTCGTCCACGCCGTCAAGGTCCTCGAGGGCAACCTCGACAAGACCGGCGACGAGGCCACCGGTGTCGCGGTCGTCCGCCGCGCCGCCGTCGAGCCGCTGCGCTGGATCGCCGAGAACGCCGGCCTCGAGGGCTACGTCATCACCTCGAAGGTGGCGGAGCTGGAGAAGGGCAACGGCTTCAACGCCGCCACCGGCGAGTACGGCGACCTGGTCAAGGCCGGCGTCATCGACCCGGTCAAGGTGACGCGCTCCGCCCTGGAGAACGCCGCTTCCATCGCCTCCCTGCTGCTCACCACCGAGACCCTCGTGGTGGAGAAGAAGGAAGAGGAGCCGGCGGACGCGGGCCACGGCCACGGTCACGGCCACTCCCACTGAGGCCAGTAGCTCTCCGTAGCTCTCGATAGCCTGTAACAGGCCGAGGCCCGGTGCTCCCGTCGCGGGAGCACCGGGCCTCGGTGCGTTTCCGGAGCCTTCACGCCTCGACCGCGCCGAGCATCCCCATCAGCCCGAGCAGGTCGTACTGCCACCACCCCTCGACGATCTTCCCGTCCTCGCGGCAGCGGTAGACGGTCATCCCGGTCATGGCCACCGCCATGCCGGTGGGCTGGAGTCCCATGAAGTCCCCGGTGTGGGTCGCGTTCCAGGTCCAGCGCGTGCACACCCGGTCGCCCTCGGCGATCTGGTCGTGGATCTCGAAGTCGAAGTCGAAGCCCTGCCGCCACATCTCGGCCTCGCGCCGCAGCGCGTCCATGCCGATGGTGTCCTGCTCGTTGTGGGGGTCGTGGTCGTGGTACGACTCCGCGACCACCTCGTCGAGCGGCGGCAGCTCTCCCTCGGTCCCGAGCAGCTCGAAGAGGCGGCGGCAGTTGGCCTTGTAGAGCGCCTCGTCCCGGACGACGTCCAGGTCGGTGAAGGTGGGCATCTCGTCGCAGAGCGCGACCATCTCCTTGAAGATCCGGTCCGTCTCGGGGAGCTGCGAATTGCGCATGGCCACGTCGTACGAGGGGAATTCGACGATCTCCACCAGGTGGGAGGAGTCGGTGCGGTCCTTGCCGACGATGTTGTGGGTGGCGGTGCGCTTGCCCTTGGTCGTTTCGACCCACTGGTCCATCAGCCGGTTCAGGTCGTCCGCCCGGCTGGTCTTGAGATCGATGATCTGTACGAAGGTCATGGCGCCTCCCGGAGACGTCCGCGAGCCCGGTAGGACCCTTCCAGTCTAGGTCCGGGAGCACGGGATGCCCTGGCAGCATGGGGCCATGGAGCGGGGGGAGCGATCGGTCAGGATCGACAACGGGACGGGCGTCGTGGTGATCGGCGACGGCAACAGCGTCGTGACGGGCACGGCGACACGGGCCGCCCGCTCGGCGTACCGGGAACGGGTCCGCAGCATCGCCCCCGCCGATCTCGTCGGCAGGGAGCGCGAGTTGGCGGAACTGGCCGACTTCTGCCGGACCGGCGCGGGATACGCGTGGTGGCGTGCGGACGCCTGGGCCGGCAAGACGGCCCTGCTCTCGTGGTTCGCCCTGAACCCGCCTGCCGGTGTGCGGATCGTGCCCTTCTTCGTCACCGCCCGCTGGTCCGGCCAGAACGACGTGGTCGCGTTCGTGGACGTCGTCGTCGAACAGCTCGCCGAACTGGCCGGCGAACCGCTGCCCGCCCGGTTCCCCGACGCGACCCGGGAAAGCCATCTGCTCCACCTGTACCGGGTGGCCACCCGCGCCTGCGCCGCACGGGGCGAGCGGCTGGTCCTCCTCGTCGACGGCCTCGACGAGGACCGGGGCGTGACCACGGGCCCCGACTCGTATTCGATCGCGGCGCTGCTGCCGCCGGACGCGCACGCGGTCGTGTCCGGCCGCCTCAACCCGCCCCTGCCGCCCGACGTCCCGCCCGACCATCCGCTGCGGGACCCGGCCGTCGTACGGATCCTGGAACCGTCCCCGGTCGCCCGCGCCATCCAGGTCGACGCCGAACGCGAGCTGAAGCTCCTGCTGGCGGCGGGCGGCCTGCCGTACGACCTGCTCGTCCTGCTGACGGCCGCGGGCGGCGGCCTCACGGCGGACGACCTCGCGGAGCTGACGGGGGGAGAACCGTACGAGGTGCGGGACGTACTGCGTACGGGACCGGGGCGGACGTTCCTCCTGCGCGGCGACGCCTACCTCCTCGCCCACGAGGAACTGGCCGTCGACGCACGGAAGATGCTGCCCAAGGGCCGCCTCTCCCACTTCCGCGACGAGCTGCGGAGGTGGGCGGACGGATGGCGGAAGCGCGGCTGGCCCGCTGAGACGCCCGCCTACCTGCTGCACGGCTATGTGCCGATGCTGCGGGCGGCCGGCGACGTGGCCGGCATGGTGGACTGCGCCCTGGACGCCGTACGGCACGACCGGCTGCTCGCGGCGACGGGCGGGGACGCGGCGGCCTTCGCGGAGGTGTGGGCGGCGTCCGACGCGGTCCTGGCCAGGGGCGACCGGCCCGACCTGGTGACCACGTCGCTGCGGCTCGCGTGGCGCGCGGCGGCGCTCCGGAAACGCAACGGAGGGATACCGGCCGCTCTGCCGGCGGCGTGGGCGGCTCTCGGCGAGACGGACCGGGCCCTCGCCCTGGCCCGTGGCCTCGACGAGGACGCGGCCGTCGAGGCCCTGTCCGCGACGGCCCGGGTGCTCCACGACAAGGGGGAGCGGGCACGGGCCCGGGAGGTCATGGCGGAGACGTGGGGCCGCCAGGCCCTGAATCCGCTCGTCCTCCTCGCGTGGATCGAGACCTGGATCGCCGTCGGCGCCCCCGACCAGGCCGAGCGCGCGTGGCGGACCCTCTCCCCGGGACCGGTCCGGGACGCGGGCCTGCCCGGCCTGGTCGGCGCCTGGCACCGGGCCGGCGAGCCGGACCGCGCGGAGGCGCTCCGGAGCGAGCCGGTGGCCGACCGATGGCGGGCCGCCGCGCTCGCGGAGGCGTGCGCCGGCCTGGCGGAGAGCGGCCGGGCGGCCGAGGCGGCGGAGCTGGCCCGGCCCGAGGGGGAGATCCCGCGGTCCATCGGTCTGCTGAGCGCGGCGGTGGCCCTGCGCCGGGTCGGTGGCCGAGAGGAGGAGGCGGCCGCGCTGGTCGCCGAAGCCCTGAGCGAGCCGTGGTGGGCGCCGTCCGAGGGCGCTGCCGAGATGGTGCCGCAGCTGGTCGGGCTGCTTGTTGACGCCGGGGCCGTCGCATGGGCCGAGGCGCTGTCCGGCGGCCGCCACGGGCCGCCGGAGACGGCCGCGTTGCGGGTCGCGCTCGCCACCGCCCTCGCCAGGACCGGCCGGACCCACCATCCGTGGATGCTGGTGGCCGGCATCGAGACGGCGCCGGGCGACGGCGGCCGGGCGGACGTCGCCTGCGCCTGGGCGGAGTCCGGGCGGCTGGACGCCCTCGGACTGGTGCGCGCGTGGAACTGGCCGCCGTACTACCGGAAGCAGGTTCTCACCGCCTGGATCCGGGCCCTGGTGCGAGCGGGCCGGATCGACGAGGCCGAGGGGATCGTGGCGGCCCACGACCGGGAAGCGGCGCTCTGCGTGGCACTGGCGCACGCCCTGGCCGACGCGGGCGGCGGTCACCTCGCGCGCGCCGCGGAACTCCTCACGCGTGCGGAGGCGGTGAGCCGTGAGCGCGGATCGGACGCGGGAAGCGGGAGGGTCGACGCCGTCGTCGGGGCGCTGGCGGACGGGGGGTACGAGGCCGCCGCGGAGCGGCTTGCCTCGACCGTACCGGCCGCCGGACCGTGGGCGGGCGTCCTGCGGGCTCTGTCCGTCGGCCGGTTCGACCGGGCCTGGCGGCTCGTGACGGAGTCCGGCGAGTGGAGTCCCGGGTTCGCCCGCCTGGTGCTGCGGCGTTGCGTCCGCACGGGGCGCTTCACCGAGGCCGAGGAACTCCTGCGCGCGGAGAAGTACGGGGCCGGGCGCTTCCGGCTGATCCACCTCTATGTGCGGGAGCTGCTCGCGGCCGGCGAGATCGAGCGGGCGATGACGTCCCGCCCCCACACGGCGGAGGCGTGCGCCGACATCGCCCTGGCCCTGCACGCCGACGGGCGCCGCGAGGAGGCGGACCGGTGGCTGGACCGCGCGGCGGCGCGGACTCGCGACCTGCTCCGCCACGACTTCCGCCCGCTTCCCGGTGTCGTCCGTGCCCTGCGGGTGTGCGGACGGGAACGGGAGGCGGCCGGCCTGCTCGACGAGGCGGAGGACCTGTTCCACGGGACGGGGCGGCGGCCCGAGGACCGGGCGCGGCTCTCCGGCGTGGCGCTCGACGAACTCGTCGCCGGGCTCGTCGCCGGGGGACGGTACGACGAGGCACTGGACCTCGCCCGGCGCGCCTGGCGCCCGGGGGTGCGGGCCGGCCTCGTCGCGCAGTTCGCCCGGGCCGGTGCGTACGAGCGTGCCGAGGCCCTGCTGGCCGAGATGGCACCGCTGGGGCCCTCGTACCGCGTCCCGGCGTCCGTCGCCCTCGCCCTGGCGCACTCCGACGCCGGTCGTGCCCGCGAACTCGTCGCTCACGCCCTGCGCTTCGATCCCTGGACGTACTGCCTGCCCGCCGTCGTCGCCCGCGCCCCGGAGGCGGTGCCGGTGCTCGTCGCGTACGCGGAGGCGGAGGGCGACGCGGAGGGCGACCGGCTACGCGGAGTGCCGGAGGTCTGACGCCCGCACCTCCTCCGCGAACGGCTCGCCCCGCCCGTACCGCGCCACCTCGTCGAGCGCCTGGTCCGCCATCCGGTGCAGCTCGTTGCCGAGCGAGCCGGCCACGTGCGGGGTCAGCAGCACATTGGGCAGGTCCCACAACGGGGAGTCGGGGGCGGGGAGTTCGGGGTCGGTGACATCGAGGACCGCGTGCAGGCGGCCCGACCGGAGGTGCGGCAGCAGCGCGTCCTCGTCGACCAGGGAGCCGCGCGCGGTGTTGATCAGGGTCGCGCCGTCGGGCATCGCGGCGAGCTGTGCGGCGCCGATCATGCGGTACGTGGCGGGCAGTTGGGGCGCGTGGACGGAGACGACGCTGCTGCGGGCGCACAGCTCGTCGAGGCCGACGAGTTCGACGCCGGGCGGGGGAGCGGTGACGTAGGGGTCGTGGAGCAGGACGTCGAAGTCGAAGGGGCGCAGCAGGTCGAGGACCCGGCGGCCGATGCGGGAGGCGCCGACGATGCCGATGGTGCGGCGATAGTTGCCCCAGGCGGTGGACTCGGTCAGCCAGGCGCGGTCGGTGCGCAGTTCGGCGTATCGCTGCGCCGAGCGGAGGACTTGCTTCCCGGCGAGGAGGATCGCGGCGAGGGTGTACTCGGCGACCGGAAGCGCGTTGGCGGCGGCGGCAGAGGTGACCCGGATGCCGCGCTCCCAGCACGCGTCGGTGATGTGGTGCTTGACCGAGCCGGCGGCGTGGACGACGGCCTTGAGGCGCGGGGCGCGGGCGAGGACGTCGGGGGTGAGTGGGGTGGCGCCCCAGCAGGTGAGGAGGAGTTCGGCCTCGGCGAGGGCGGCGGCGACCTCGGGGGTGGGCGCGGTGAGGTCGTGGGCGACGAGCAGGGGATCGGTGCGGGTGAGGGCGGCGAGGCGGGTGCGGTGGGCGTCCGTGAGGAGGCGTCCCGCCACGCCCTCGCCCATCGCGAGCAGGAGGCTCGGGCGGCGGTCCGGGCGGTTGTTCGGGTGGTTGTTCGGGCGGGGGTTCGGGTGGTTGTCAGTGGTGGGGTGCATGCTGGGATTCGTGCTCCTCACTTGACGCTGCCGGCGGTCAGGCCCGCCTTCCAGTGGCGCTGGAGGGAGACGAAGGCGACGACGAGGGGGACGACGGCGAGCACAGATCCGGTGACGACGAGGGGGTAGTAGCCGGGTTCGGCGTGGGCGTTGCTGTTCCACGCGTAGAGGCCGAGGCTCAGCGGGAAGAGCTTCTGGTCCGAGAGCATCACCAGGGGGAGGAAGAAGTTGTTCCAGATCGCGGTGAACTGGAAGAGGAAGACGGTCACGAAGCCCGGCATGATCATGCGCAGCCCGATGGACCAGAAGGTGCGCAGCTCGCCGGCCCCGTCGATACGGGCGGCTTCGAGAGCCTCGTCGGGGATGTAGCCGGCGCTGAAGACCCGGGCGAGGTAGACCCCGAAGGGGTTGACGAGGGCGGGGACGAGGACGGCCCAGTACGTGTTGACGACGCCCGCCTTGCTGGCGAGCAGGTACATGGGCAGGGCGAGCGCGGTGGTCGGCACGAGCACGCCCAGCAGGACGACGCCGAACAGCTGCTCCTTGCCCCGGAAGTCGTACTTGTCGAAGGCGTATCCGGCGGCGACGCTCACCAGCGAGCAGCCGAGGGCGCCCAGGACCGCGTAGAGGAGGCTGTTGAGGTACCAGTGGAAGTAGATGCCGTCGTTGTAGGCGGCGAGCCGGCTCAGGTTGCCGCCGAGGTCGAAGCCCTCGAAGGAGAAGGCGTCTCCGGCGAGGAGTCCGCCGGCGTCCTTGGTGGCGGCGGTGAGCAGCCAGACGAGGGGGAAGAGCGTGTAGACGACGGCGAGGACGAGGGCGCCGTTGACGGCGGCCCTGGACAGCCAGACGCTCGGGGGGCGGTTGCGGGTGGTGCTCATGCGGCCTTCCCCTTCCGGCTGGTCAGCCTCGTCACGGCGAAGGACAGCAGCGCCGCCGTCAGCGCGAGCAGTACGGCCGCGGCGGCGGCCAGGCCGTAGTCGTTGCGGTCGAACGCGGCGGTGTACGCGTACATGTTGGGCGTCCAGGTGGAGGTGACGGCCGAGCCCGTGCCCTTGTTGAGGATCAGCGGCTCGGTGAACAGCTGGAGCGAGCCGATGACGGTGAACAGGGCGACCATCACGAGGGAGGGCCTGATCAGCGGGAGTTTGACGGCGAGGGCGGTCCGCCAGGCGCCGGCGCCGTCGACGGTGGCGGCCTCCAGGACGGAGCGGTCGATGGCCTGG
This sequence comes from Streptomyces sp. NPDC004788, assembly GCF_053601115.1. Taxonomy (NCBI): domain Bacteria; kingdom Bacillati; phylum Actinomycetota; class Actinomycetes; order Kitasatosporales; family Streptomycetaceae; genus Streptomyces; species Streptomyces sp. NPDC004788. Next base: position 28,782 of record NZ_JBSGBF010000003.1, on the reverse strand, counting down.
AGCGCCGCGTAGAAGATCACCATGTTGTAGCCGAGCCATTCCCACAGCGCGATGTTGACGACGGAGGGGAGGGAACCCGAAGGGGAGAAGAAGTCGAAGCCGACGCCGCCGGCCTCCATGGCCTGGACGACCGGGCTGAGCTGGGGTGTGTAGAGGTAGACCCAGATCAGCGCGGCGATGATGCCGGGCACGGCGTGCGGCAGGAAGAGCGCCAGCTGGAAGAAGCGGCGGGCGCGGGCGAGCGCGGAGTCCAGCAGCAGAGCGAGGCCGAGGGCGCCGGCGAGCAGCAGCGGGATGTAGAGCAGGCAGTAGCCGAGCAGCACGCCGAAGCCCTCGCGGAAGGCCCGGTCACCCAGCGCCGCGGTGTAGTTGTCGAGTCCGCTGAAGACGGTCTCGGTGCCGCCGAAGCCGAGTCCCGACTGCTTCTCGGTGAAGAGGCTGAGCCAGCCGGCGTAGCCGATCGGCACCACCGTCACCGCGGTGAAGAGCAGGAAGAACGGGGTCAGCAGGGTCGCCGCCGCGCGGGTGCGGGCCTTCACGGGGTCAGCCCTCGACCTTCAGGCCGCGCTTGGTGAGTTCGGCGACGGTGGCGTCGTGGCCGGCCTTCACGGCGTCGGCGATGGTCGGGCCGCCCTTGGCGATCCGGCCGAACTGGTCCTTGATGGTGGTGTTGGTGGTGCCGGTGGTCGGCCCCCAGGCCCAGTTCTGCTGGATGGTCGCGCCGGACCGCTCGAAGAGGGCGTAGATGTCCTCGCCGCCGTAGTAGCTCGCGTCGAAGACGGACCTGGCGACCGGGCGCAGCGCGGTGGCGGCGGGGAAGGCGCTGGAGGTGCCGGAGGAGATGCGGGCCTTCACGCCGGCCTCGGTGGTGGACATCCACTCGGCGAACTCGACCGCGGCGGCCTTCTTCCCGCTGCCCTTGGTGACGGCGAAGGAGGTGCCGCCGAGCATGCCGCTGGCGGGGGTGCCCCAGTTCGGCATGGGCGCGACGGCCCACTTGCCGCTCTGCTCGGGCAGGGTGCCCTTGAGGACGCCCGCGCCCCACGAGGCGCCGAGGTAGCCGATGGTGGTGCCGTTCTTCAGGGAGCCGGTCCACTCGGGGCTGAAGGAGGCGTTCTTGTGGACGAGGTCGGCGTCGAGGAGGCCCTGCCAGAAGTTCGCGACCCTGGTGGTGGCCGGGTCGGTGGTGTCGATCTTCCAGGTGTCGTTCTCGGCCTTGAACCACTGGGCGCCGGCCTGCCAGGCCATGGCCTCGAAGGTGGTCGGGTCGTCCGGGAAGAAGGTGGCGATCCGGGCCTTGGCGTCGGCCTTCTTGACCTTCTCCGCCGCCGACTTGAACTCGTCCCAGGTCCTGGGCACCTCGACGCCGTACTTCGCGAAGAGGTCCTTGCGGTAGTAGAAGGCCTGCGGGGCGGCGTCGAAGGGCACGGCCCAGCTCTTGCCGCCCAGGGTGGTGAGCTCGACGGCCTGCGGCAGCAGCTTGGCCCGGTCCTGCTCGGTGAACTGGTCGCCGATGTCCTGCAGGGCGCCGGAGGAGACGAACTCGGGCAGCGAGGCGTACTCGATGGAGACCAGGTCGGGGGCGTTGCCGGCCTTCACCGCGTTGGAGATCTTGGCGTAGCCGCCGGCGGTGCCCGAGGGGATCTCCTCGAAGGTCACCCGGATGTCCTTGTGCGAGGCGTTGAAGGCGTCGACGACGTCCTTGGAGCCCTTGGCCCAGCCCCAGAACGTGATGGTCACGGGCCCGGACGAGTCCTTGGAGGTACCGGAGTCACCGTTTCCGCCGCAGGCCGTGAGGACGGCCAGGGCGGTGGCGGTGCCGGCTATGACGCGGGTGGTTCTGGTCCAACTGCTCCAACTGAGGCTCACGGCACGGCTCCTGACACGGCGGCGTGGACGGGTTGGCCGTGATCCTGGGACGGTTCATGAGCGAAGTCAAGAGCGAAAGATTGATTGATCGAAAAAAGATCAGACCATCTCCGCCCGGGGCGCCCCGCACGAGGCCCGCACCCGCAGTCGCGGCAGCAGGCTCAGATGCCGCCTCGCGGGCTCCTCGCCGGCGCCGTCCGCGGACGCCTCCCGGAGCCGCTCCACGAGCAGTTCCGTGGCGTGCCGGCCCACCTGTCGCTTGGGCGGCGCGACCGCCGTCAGCGGGGTGTCGGCGAGCGCGGCGACCTCGTCGTCGTACGCGATCAGGGCCAGGTCCTGCGGCACCCGCACCCCGAGCTCGGCGAGCCGCTGCACGATCTGGATCGCGTCCACGTCGTTGTGCACGAGCGCCGCGCTCGCCCGCCCTCCGGCCACCGCCGCGTGCAGCGCCCGCACCGCCCGCTCGAAGCCCTCCGGATCGGTCTCGGCCGGTACGGAGTCGATCACCGCGTGCGGCGCCTGCAGGCCCAGGGCGGCGAGCGCCTCGGCGTACCCGGCGCGTACCGCGAGCGCCGTCGGGCTGTCCCCGCGCGCCACCAGGAGCGGGGTCCCGTGGCCGAGCCCGAGCAGGTGGCGCACGGCGAGCAGCACCCCGTGCGCGTGGTCGGACGACACCCGGTCGAGGCCGTCGAGCGGGCTGCCCGGATCGGCCCGGCGCTCCACGAGCACGGCCGGCACCGGCAGTTCGGCGAGCCAGTCCCCGTACGCGAGCCGGTCCTCGGGGCCGCGCCAGCCGGGCGCCACCAGCACGCCCTCCGCGCCCGCCGCCAGCAGCCCCTCGGTGCGGGCCCGGTCCTCCTCGGGCCGGTAGTCGGAGATCCGCAGGATCAGCCGGGCGCCGGCCCGGGCGGCGGCCTCGTGGGCGCCCCGGATGACCTCGGCGAAGTAGTACGTGGCGGACGGCGCGAGCAGGCCGAGCACCAGGCCGCCGGCGCCGGTCCCGGAACCCGCCGGCCCCGGGGCGCCCCGCGGCCAGGACACCTGGCCGTGCACCCGGTCGAGCAGCCCCCGCTCGGCCAGCGCCTCGACGTCCCGGCGGGCGGTCACGGGGGAGACGCCGAGCAGTCCGGCCAGGTCGGAGACGCGGGCCGTGCCGCGCTCGCGCACCAGGGCCAGCAGTCGGTCGTGTCGTTCGGCAGCACTCTCGCGCACGGTGCGGTTCCCCCTTGCGGTGGTGGGTGTCACCCGACCTTAGACCAGGCCGGGATGGAATGATCGAACGGAAGGAGTTTCGATCATTCGCTCCCTCGCCTCTTGACGCTCGATCGAAGCGTCCTCAGGATGCCGGGCGACGCCCGACGTCCCCAGCGAGTTCCAGGGAGCATCATGCCCACGCCGCCCGAGAACCGTGAGCCCGAGAACCCGGAGCGCGAGAACCCGGAGCGCGAGAACCCGGAGCCCGAGAACCGGGAGCTCAGCCCGTACACCGGCTGGACCCGCGCCCACTGGGAGGACGCCGCCGACCGCCTCCTGCTCGCCGTCCGCCCCCACGCCTCACCCGGCGGCGGCCTGATCGACCTCCCCGGCCCCCGCCCCAGCTGGTCCGGCGCCCGCTCCGACGGCCTGGAGGGCTACGCCCGCACCTTCCTCCTCGCCGCACTCCTCGGCAGGGACACCCACCTCGACCGCTACGCCGTCGGACTCGCCGCCGGCACCGAGGAACCCGGCGGCGAAGGACCCGACGCCTGGCCGCTCATGGCCGACACCCGCCAGGCCGTCGTCGAGTCCGCCTCCGTCGCCCTCGCCCTGCGCCTCACCCGCGCCCGCCTCTGGGACCGGCTCGACGACCACGTGCGCCAACGGGCCGTCGACTGGCTGCTCCCCGCCCTCGGCCCGTCCCCCGTCGACAACAACTGGTGGCTCTTCGGCCTCACCGTCGCCGGCTTCCTCCAGGAGGCCGGCATCGAGACCGACCGGGCCGCCGCCACCATCAGCCGCTCCCTCGACCGGATCGAGCGGTGGTACCTCGGCGACGGCTGGTACAGCGACGGCGACAACCGCGCCTTCGACCACTACAACGCCTGGGCCCTGCACTTCTATCCCGTCCTCCACGCCCACCTCGCCGGCGACCGCGGGCTGCTCGACCGCTACGGCCCCCGCCTCCGCGCCCACCTCGACGACCACGTCCACCTCTTCGACGCCAACGGCGCCCCCGTCCCGTACGGGCGGTCCCTGACCTACCGCTTCGCCGCCGCCGCGGCCCCCTGGCTCGGCGCCCTCACCGGACACACCCCGCTCACCCCCGGCGCCACCCGCCGGCTCGCCTCCGGCGCCCTGCGCCACTTCCTCGACCGGGGCGCCACCGACGAACACGGCCTGCTCACCCTCGGCTGGCACGGCCCCTACGAGCCCGTCCTCCAGGCCTACTCGGGGCCCGGCTCCCCCTACTGGGCGTCCAAGGGCTTCCTCGGCCTGCTGCTCCCCGCCGACCACCCCGTCTGGACCGCCACCGAGGAGCCGCTGCCCGCCGAACGCGCCGACACCGTGCGGCCCTTCGGCCCCACCGGCCTGCTCGTCCAGACCACCGCGGCCGACGGACTCGTCCGCCTCCACAACCACGGCAGCAACCACGTCGGGGCCACCGAGTGGGGAGCCGACGACGAGCCCGGCTACGCCCGCCACGCCTACTCCACCCGTACGGGCCCCACCACCGCCCCCGACCCCGCCGACAACCACTTCGCGCTGCTACGCCCCGACGGCACCGCCACCACCCGCGGCCCCGCCGTCCCGCTCGGCACCGGCTCCGACCGCGCCGTCTCCGCGCACCGCCCGCTGCCCGGCGTCCGGGTCGTCTCCGCCGTCCTCGTCCGCGGCCGCGCCGAGGTCCGCGCCCACCTCGTCCTCGGCGCCCCGGAAGGGACCCTAGTACGGCAGACCGGCTGGCCCGTGCCCGACGACGGCCCGACCTCGCAGCTCCACCCGGTCCACGGCTACGGCCCCGACCTCACCGAACTCCCCACCGGCGCCACCCTCCAGGGCCCGGCCCCGACCCGTACCCCCGCCCTGCACGGCACCGTCACCGGCCCCGCCGCCCTCTTCGTCTCCCTCGCCTCGCTCACCGCGGAACCCGACCCGGCCCCCGTGGCCGACCTCGCGGACGTCCAGGTCACCGGCCCCCACACGCTCACCGTGACCTGGCGGAACGGCACCACCGCACGGCTCGCCCTCGACGTCTTCGACCGCTGAGGCGGATGCGCAGGAGGGGACATCGTGGACCGGCCGTACATACGGCCTACTGCGGCCCGTACTTGCGGCCCGCCTTCGACGACACCCCGCCGAGCAGCGCGCGCGGTGCCAGCTTCACCACGCCCATCAGCGCCTTGTAGCGGGGATCGGGAATGGACAGCGTCTTGCCCCGGGCCAGGTCGGTGAGTGCCGCGGCCACCAGCTTGTCCGCGTCCAGCCACATCCAGCCCGGGATGTTGTCCGTCCCCATCCCGGCCCGCTCGTGGAACTCCGTGCGTACGAAGCCGGGGCACAGCGCCATCAGCCGCACCCCGCTGCCCGCGAGGTCCCGCGCCGCGCCCTGGGTGAACTGCACGACCCACGCCTTGGACGCGCCGTACGTGCCGCGCGGCACGAACGCGGCCACCGAGGCGACGTTCACCACGCCGCCCCGGCCGCGCGTGCGCATCGCCCCGGCCGCCGCCGAGGTCAGCCGCAGCACCGCCTCGCAGTGCACCTTCAGCATGGTCAGCTCGTCGGCCATGGACACTTCGAGGAAGCGGCCCTTGTTGCCGAACCCGGCGTTGTTGACGAGCAGATCGACCGGGCGCCTGGTGTCGGAGAGCCGCGCCTCCACGGCCGTGATGCCCTCCTCCGTGGCGAGGTCCGCGGTGAGCACCTCGGCCTCGATCCCGTGCCGGTCGTGCAGCTCGGTGGCCTGCTCGCGCAGCCGCTTCACGTCCCGGGCCACGAGGACCACGTCATGCCCGTCCGCGGCGAGCCGCCGCGCGAAGGCGGCGCCGATGCCCGCGGTCGCGCCCGTAATCAGTGCAGTCGTCATACGCGGCACGTTAGCCCGCGGTGTGTGAAGGCCGTGTGCGGGAATCCACCGCCCTGGGCCGCTCTCGTTATCGCTCCGCGTACTTGTCGGTGTACCGCTGGACCAGCCCGAGCAGCCCCGACTCCATCCACTCGGCCGCCGGCAGCATGTCCGCGAGCAGCGTGCGGTCGAGGGTGGCCGCGTGGTGCAGCCGGGCGACGGTGATGTCGTGGTCGGGGCGGTGGACGACCTCGATGCGGTCGCCCGCCCTGACCTCGCCCGGAACGATCACGCGGCAGAACGCGCCGGGGCCGGCCGCCGACTCGTTGAAGCGCTTGACCCAGCCGGCCTCCTCCAGGAAGCCGGCGAAGGTGCGGCACGGTATGCGGCCGCCGGTCACCTCCAGGACGACGTCCTGGCCGATCCGCCAGCGCTCGCCGATCAGGGCGTTGTCGACGTCGAGGCCGCGGGTGGTGAGGTTCTCGCCGAACGTGCCGGGGACGAGGGCGCGGCCCAGTTCGCGCTCCCAGTGGTCCAGGTCCTCGCGGGCGAAGGCGTACACGGCCCGGTCGTTCCCGCCGTGGAAGCGCAGGTCGCAGACGTCGTCCCCGGCGACCCCGCTCGCGGCCGTCCCGGCCGGGCCGGGCGCCTCGACCCGCACGGGGCCGGCGACCGGCCGCTTGTCGATGCCCGTCATGCCCGAGGGGGCGTTGGTGTACTCCACGGCCTTGGCCCGGCCCGCGTTCACGCTCAGCAGCTCCATGGACTCCATGGCGGCACCCTAATTCGCCGTCTCAAAGTTGACCAGCGAAATTCGCCTGCGGCTCCAAGAATCGCTTATGCTCGACCTGTGATCGAGGCCCGCCACCTCCGTGTCCTGCGCGCCGTCGCGGCCACCGGCTCCTTCTCCGCCGCCGCGCGCGAACTCGGCTGCACCCAGCCCGCGGTGAGCCAGCAGATGAAGGCGCTCGAAGCCTCCGCCGGCACCCCGCTGCTCGTCCGCACCGGCCGCGAGATGCGGCTCACGCAGGCCGGCGAGGCGCTGGTGCGGCACGCCTCCGGCATCCTCGCCGGGCTCACCGCCGCCGAGGAGGAGGTCGCCGCCATCGCGGGCCTGCGCGCCGGCCGGGTCCGGCTGGTCTCGTTCCCCAGCGGCAGCTCCACCCTCGTCCCGACCGCCCTCGCCGCCCTGCGTGCCGCCCACCCCGGCACCCGGGTCTCCCTGGTGGAAGCCGAGCCGCCGCGCTCGGTGGAGATGCTGCGCGAGGGCGACTGCGACGTGGCGCTCGCCTTCCGTTACGGGACCGGGCCGGACGCCGCGGGCCGCGACGCCTGGGACGACCTGGTCGTCCGCCCGCTGCTCGCCGACCGGCTCGTCGGCCTCGTCCCCGAGGACCACCGGCTCGCCGGCGCCGGCTCCGTCGCGATCGGCGAACTCGCCGAGGACCCCTGGATCGCGGGCTGCCCGCGCTGCCGCCGCCAGTTGGTCGACGTCTGCGAGGCGGCCGGCTTCACGCCCCGCATCGACTTCGCCACCGACGACTACCCGGCCGTGATGGGCCTGGTGGGCGCGGGCCTGGGCGTGGCCGTCCTGCCGGCGCTCGCCATCGAGTCCGTACGGCCCCGGGGCGCGGTCACCGTGACCGTCGAACCGGCCGTCGAGCGCGAGATCGTCGCCCTCACCCTGCCCGACCTGGCCCAGGTCCCGGCCGTCGCCGCCACCCTCGACGAACTCGCCCGCGCGGCAACCCGCGCGGCCGGCCGGCCGCGCGCGGCGGGCGCGTAGCAACTGCCTCCGGGACCCTGCCGGCCTCGCGGACCCGACCGCCCACGGCCCGGTCCACGGCACCGTTCCCGGGGCGGTTCCGGCGGCCGTTCGGCGGATCGGCCCTGGCCCGGCCGGGGCAGCGGGAGGCGCGACGCGGGCGGCGAGGCCCGCCCGCGGGGGCCGCGCAGGCGATCCGCGCGGCGTCCCAGGGCGTCGCGGCGCCCGCTCGGGTCCCGGCGTCCGCCGCCGTTCGGGTGACGTGCGGGCAGGGCCGTACGGGTGGACCGCGGCCCGGCGTACGGGTGACGTCACCCACTCGCGCGGCCGAGCGTGCGGGGGTCTACGGGCGTGCGCCCCAGGGCCGTTCGGGTGAGGCGGTGCGGGCCGTCCGAGTGAGCGCCCCGGGCCCGTACGGGTGACGGCCCCGCCGCCGTACGGGGGACGACGGCCGGTGCGGGCCGGGACCGCACGGGTGACCGGGTCCGGCCGAACGGGCCGAACGGGGCCGACGCCCGTCCGATCGGTCCGCGCCGCGCGCCCCCGGGCCGCGCGCGGTGCGGCGCCCGGTGTGCCGGCCCGTCAGATCACGTACGGGCAAGCCCGGATGACTCCCGGACGAGTCCGGGTGATGAAACGTTCCTTCAGGTCGTGGCGGCCGCCCTCGCCGTCGTCGCCGGGCCGGGCGGCCCGGCCGTCGTGGTGACCAGGCGGTTGCGCGCCCGGCCCATGAGTTCCTCGCGTTCGTCCTCGGTGAGGCCGCCCCAGACGCCGTAGGGCTCCCGTACTGCGAGCGCGTGTGCCGCGCACTCCGCGCGCACCGGGCACCGCATGCAGACCTCTTTCGCCGAGTTCTCACGCGCACTCCGTGCCGCGCCGCGCTCTCCCTCGGGGTGGAAGAACAGGGAGCTGTCCACCCCGCGGCAGGCCGCGAGGAGTTGCCAGTCCCACAGATCGGCGTTGGGTCCGGGAAGGCGGGAGAAATCTGCCATTGCGCTTGTCCCCTTGAAACCGTGTCGAGCGGATACGGATTGAGTGGGCGGGTGGATGGCTGATCGACGGGGCCCTTCGCCCCTCGTGGGTCTCGGATACCTACGTCTACTGTCTAAGTAGATGTAAATATGACTCATTGCGAATCTAGCCACAGACACCGCAAAAAGGGAAGAAAACCCGCTAAATGGGGCATAGCTTCGGGTGAAGGACGGATGACCTGCGACGCTCTCCTCCGCGTACGGTCCCTCACGCAGAGTGCCGAAGGCCGCCGTCCGACCCGTAACTCTTTCGGGTGACCATCGTTGAGAGTGCGAGGCGGTTGAAGGAACAAGCGCTCGGGCAGGTGTCCGAGGGCGTCAACCGCACAGGTGACCCGACGTACCAGCCCTGGAGGCTCAAGGTGACGCGCATCAGCTGCGAGAGCCGCGGAGGTCAGTCATGACATCCGTCCTCGTCTGCGACGACTCCCCGCTTGCCCGAGAGGCGCTCCGCCGCGCGGTCGCGACCGTGCCCGGCGTCGAGCGCGTGACCACCGCGGCCAACGGCGAGGAAGTCCTCCGCCGCTGGGGCGCGGACCGCTCGGACCTCATCCTGATGGACGTGCGCATGCCCGGTCTGGGCGGCGTGGAGACCGTCCGCCGGCTGCTCTCCGCGGACCCCGGCGCCCGCATCATCATGCTCACCGTCGCCGAGGACCTGGACGGCGTCGCGCTCGCCGTCGCCGCCGGTGCCCGTGGCTATCTGCACAAGGACGCCTCGCGCGCCGAGCTGCGGGCCACCGTCACCCAGGCCCTCGCCGACCCGACCTGGCGGCTCGCCCCGCGCCGGCTGCGCTCGGCCGAGATGGGCGCCGCACCCACCCTCACCGCCCGCGAGATCCAGGTCCTGGAGGGCATGAGTCACGGCCGGTCCAACGCGGAGATCGGCCGCGAGCTCTTCCTCTCCGAGGACACCGTCAAGACGCACGCCCGGCGTCTGTTCAAGAAGCTGGGCGCCTCGGACCGGGCGCACGCCGTCGCGCTCGGCTTCCGCTGGGGCCTGGTCCGCTGACCTGCGGCCGTCGGCCGCATCCCCGTCCGCCGCGGGGCGGACGGGGTGGGCTTGTGTCACTTCCCCGCGGAATGCCGCATCCTTGAAGACGTGGAGTTCCTCGGGGACGAGACGAGCGAGCCGGCGGAAGACAAGCGGAAGGGGAGGGCGCAGGATATGAGTCCCGGCGCACCTGCTCATAACGCTTCGGTGCACAACTACGGACACGGTGCCGCGAACGAAGCGGCGCCGGGGCACCATGGAGCGATGCGCGACGACGAGACCGTGGGGTCACCCGTGCCCGCCGGGCAGGGGGAGATCGGTGCACTCGTACACCGTGCCGTGGACGGCGACGCGCAGGCCACGCACGACCTTCTGGCGCGCGTGCACCCGCTCGCCCTGCGCTACTGCCGCACCCGGCTGAACCGGCTGCCCGGTGACGCCCGCCACTTCGTGGAGGACCTCGCCCAGGAGGTCTGTGTCGCCGTCCTGATGGCGCTGCCGCGCTACAAGGACACCGGCAGGCCCTTCGAGGCGTTCGTCTTCGCCATCGCCGGACACAAGGTCGCCGACCTCCAGCGGGCCGCCATGCGGCACCCCGGATCGACGGCGGTGCCCTCCGACGAGATGCCCGAGCGGCCCGACGACTCGCTGGGGCCCGAGGAGCGGGCGCTGCTCAGCGACGACGCCGAATGGGCCAAGAAGCTGCTCGCCAACCTCCCGGAGAACCAGCGCGAGCTGCTCGTGCTCCGGGTGGCCGTCGGGCTGACCGCCGAGGAGACCGGGCAGATGCTCGGCATGTCGCCGGGCGCGGTCCGGGTGGCGCAGCACCGCGCGCTGAGCCGGCTGCGCGCGCTGGCCGAGCAGTAGTCCGGCGAGTAAGCCTCGTGAGGGGCAGGTGTCCCTCACGTACACGTAGGAATGTCCAAAGATCCTCGCTGATCTTGCTCGTGGAATGAGACACGGCCGCAGCCCGTTAGCATGGACATCCGCACCGATCAAGGCCATTGGGGAAGGTGTCATGACCAACGTCGACGGAGTGCCCGAAAAATTCGCGACACTCGGGCTGACCTACGACGATGTGCTGCTGCTGCCCGGAGCCTCGGACATGGCTCCCGACCAGATCGACACCTCCTCGTACATCTCGAAGAACGTGCGGGTGAACATCCCGCTGCTCTCCGCCGCGATGGACAAGGTCACCGAGTCCCGGATGGCCATCGCCATGGCCCGTCAGGGCGGCGTCGGTGTCCTGCACCGCAACCTCTCCATCGCCGACCAGGCCAACCAGGTCGACCTGGTGAAGCGCTCCGAGTCCGGCATGGTGACCGACCCGATCACCGTGCACCCGGACGCCACGCTCGCCGAGGCCGACGCGATCTGCGCCAAGTTCCGCATCAGCGGCGTCCCGGTCACCGACCCGGCGGGCAAGCTCCTCGGCATCGTCACCAACCGTGACATGGCCTTCGAGTCCGACCGCAGCCGCCAGGTGCGCGAGGTCATGACCCCGATGCCGCTGGTCACCGGCCACGTCGGCATCTCCGGCGTGGACGCCATGGAGCTGCTGCGCCGCCACAAGATCGAGAAGCTTCCGCTCGTCGACGAGGCCGGGCTGCTCAAGGGCCTCATCACGGTCAAGGACTTCGTCAAGGCCGAGAAGTACCCGAACGCGGCCAAGGACAAGGAAGGCCGGCTGCTCGTCGGCGCGGCCGTCGGTGTCGCCGGTGACGCGTACGAGCGCGCCCAGGCCCTGATCGAGGCGGGCGTCGACTTCATCGTCGTCGACACCGCCCACGGGCACTCCCGCCTGGTCGGCGACATGGTCGCCAAGATCAAGTCGAACTCCTCGGTCGACGTCATCGGCGGAAACGTCGCCACCCGCGACGGTGCCCAGGCGCTGATCGACGCCGGTGTCGACGGCATCAAGGTCGGTGTCGGCCCGGGCTCCATCTGCACCACCCGCGTGGTCGCCGGCATCGGCGTCCCGCAGGTCACCGCGATCTACGAGGCCTCCCTCGCCGCCAAGGCGGCCGGCGTCCCGGTCATCGGCGACGGCGGTCTGCAGTACTCCGGCGACATCGCGAAGGCCCTGGTCGCCGGCGCCGACACGGTGATGCTCGGCTCGCTGCTCGCGGGCTGCGAGGAGTCCCCGGGCGAGCTGCTCTTCATCAACGGCAAGCAGTTCAAGTCGTACCGCGGCATGGGCTCGCTGGGCGCCATGCAGTCCCGCGGCGAGCAGCGCTCCTTCTCCAAGGACCGCTACTTCCAGGAGGGCGTCGCCTCCGACGAGAAGCTCGTGCCCGAGGGCATCGAGGGCCAGGTGCCCTACCGCGGCCCGCTCTCGGCCGTCGTCCACCAGCTGGTGGGCGGCCTGCGCCAGTCGATGTTCTACGTCGGCGGGCGCACGGTGCCGGAGCTCCAGGACCGCGGCCGCTTCGTCCGGATCACCTCGGCGGGCCTCAAGGAGAGCCACCCGCACGACATCCAGATGACGGTCGAGGCGCCGAACTACAGCAGGAAGTAACAGCGCGCGACGGAAGGGGCGGTTCCGGCATGTGGCCGGAGCCGCCCCTTCGGCGTGGGTCGGGGATACTGGTAGGCGCAGACACAGAGGGAAAGGCCACACATCGTGACTGAGATCGAGATCGGGCGCGGCAAGCGCGGCCGCAGGGCGTACGCGTTCGACGACATCGCCGTCGTACCGAGCCGGCGCACCCGGGACCCGAAGGAGGTCTCGATCGCCTGGCAGATCGACGCCTACCGCTTCGAGCTGCCCTTCCTGGCCGCCCCCATGGACTCGGTCGTCTCGCCGCAGACCGCCATCCGCATCGGCGAGCTCGGCGGCCTCGGCGTGCTGAACCTCGAGGGTCTGTGGACCCGCTACGAGGACCCGCAGCCGCTCCTCGACGAGATCGCCGAGCTGGACGAGGCCACGGCGACCCGGCGTCTGCAGGAGATCTACGCCGCTCCGATCAAGGAAGAGCTGATCGGGCAGCGCATCAAGGAGGTGCGCGACTCGGGTGTGGTCACCGCCGCCGCGCTCTCCCCGCAGCGCACCGCGCAGTTCTCGAAGGCCGTCGTCGACGCCGGCGTGGACATCTTCGTCATCCGCGGCACGACCGTCTCCGCCGAGCACGTCTCCGGCGCCGCCGAGCCGCTGAACCTGAAGCAGTTCATCTACGAGCTCGACGTCCCCGTGATCGTCGGCGGCTGCGCCACCTACACGGCCGCCCTGCACCTGATGCGCACCGGCGCCGCGGGCGTCCTGGTCGGCTTCGGCGGCGGCGCCGCGCACACCACCCGCAACGTGCTGGGCATCCAGGTCCCGATGGCCACCGCCGTCGCCGACGTGGCCGCCGCCCGCCGCGACTACATGGACGAGTCCGGCGGCCGCTACGTGCACGTCATCGCCGACGGCGGCGTGGGCTGGTCCGGCGACCTCCCGAAGGCCATCGCCTGCGGCGCCGACGCCGTCATGATGGGCTCCCCGCTGGCCCGCGCCACCGACGCGCCCGGCAAGGGCCACCACTGGGGCATGGAGGCCGTCCACGAGGACGTCCCGCGCGGCAAGCTGGTCGACCTGGGCATCGTCGGCACCACCGAGGAGATCCTCACCGGCCCGTCGCACATCCCGGACGGCTCCATGAACTTCTTCGGCGCCCTGCGCCGCGCGATGGCCACCACCGGCTACAGCGAGCTCAAGGAGTTCCAGCGCGTCGAGGTGACCGTGGCGGACGCGCAGCACAAGCGCTGACGCCCCCGGCGTACGAAGAAGGGCCCCGCACCGGGTGGTGCGGGGCCCTTCGCCGTACCCCTTCGCCGTACGCGCTCGTGGGGGCGCCCAGGGCCCTACAGGCGGTGCGCCGCGCCCGCCGGGGTCGCGCCGCGGGTGTCGAGGAGGAGCTGGGCCTTCACGGCGAGGCCCTGGAGGTCGTAGGTGCGGTGGTGCTGGAGCAGGATCGTGAGGTCGGCGTGGGCGGCGGCCTCGTAGAGGGAGTCGGCGCGCGGGACCGGCAGCTCGCGCACGCGCCAGTCGGGGACGTAGGGGTCGTGGTAGCTGACGGCCGCGCCCAGGTCCATCAGACGGCGGGCGATCTCGTCGGCGGGGGAGCCCTGGCGGTCGGCGAGATCGGGCTTGTACGTGACCCCGAGCAGCAGGACGCGGGCGCCGCGCGCGGACTTGCCGTGCTCGTTGAGGAGCGTGGCGGAGCGCTGGACGACGTATCCCGGCATGCGCTCGTTGACCTGGCCGGCGAGCTCGACCAGGCGCAGCGGGCGGTGGGCGCCGATGGTGTCCACGGGCACGCCGTGGCCGCCGACGCCGGGCCCGGGGCGGAAGGCGTGGAAGCCGAAGGGTTTGGTCTCGGCGCAGCGGATGACGTCCCAGAGGTCGACGCCGAGCTCGTGGCAGAGCACCGCCATCTCGTTGACGAGGGCGATGTTGACGTGCCGGAAGTTGGTCTCCAGGAGCTTGACGGTCTCGGCCTCGCGCGGCCCCCGCGCGCGGACGACCTTGTCGGTGAGCCGCCCGTAGAAGGCCGCCGCGGACTCGGTGCAGGCGGGGGTCAGACCGCCGATCACCTTGGGGGTGGCGGAGAAGTCGCGCGCCCCGCCGGGTGCCCGGCTGCCCGGGTCGAGCCGGCCGGGGGAGTACGCGAGGTGGAAGTCGCGCCCGGCGCGCAGCCCCGAGCCGGTCTCCAGGAGCTCGCGCAGCAGGCCCTCGGTGGTGCCGGGCGGCACCGGTGACTCCAGGAGGACCGTGGTGTGCGGGCGCAGCCGGGCGGCGAGCGCGCGGGCGGCCGCGGTGACGGCGCCGAGGTCCAGCGCGCCGTCGGGCGCGGGCGGCGTGGGGGCGCAGATGACGGCGGTGCGGACCCGGCCGAGCTCGGCGGGGTCGGTGGTCGGCCGGAAGCCGGCGGACAGCATCCGGCGGATCTCGGCGGCGGTGAGGGAGCCGTCGACCGGGGGACGTCCGGCGGCGAGTTCGGCGACGGGGCGGGGCTCGGTGTCGTAGCCGATGGTGTCGACACCGGCCGCGGTGGCCGCCTGGGCGAGTGGGAGTCCGTGGTGGCCGAGGCCGATGACGGCGAGATCAGCGGGCATGGGGGATGGGCCGTCCTTCCCAGAAGCCGGTTAGCCGGAGGGGACGCGGTGCGCAAGCCCTGTGGACCGAAGGTGGCTGACGCAATGTCAGACTAAGCGTAAATATGACCGATGTGTGGCATTGTCGGGGTGAAGGTCGCCGAGTGTTATCCACAGGGTGGGGCAGGGGCGGTGGCTGAAGTCGGTGGACCGGGACAGAATCAAGTCTGTGAGCCGGACCACACAGGCCCGGTTCGTGTGCTGGACAGACGGGGGACGACGGGAGGCACCGACCGTGAGGACAGCGACACTGGGACCTGCCGAGCGCACCGAGGCGCTCGCGGCCATGGCCGAGCGCGAACTGGACGTACTGGTCGTCGGCGCCGGAGTCGTCGGCGCGGGCACCGCCCTCGACGCCGTCACCCGAGGACTCTCCACCGGCCTCGTCGAGGCCCGCGACTGGGCCTCCGGCACCTCCAGCCGGTCCAGCAAGCTGATCCACGGCGGCCTGCGCTATCTGGAGATGCTCGACTTCGCACTCGTGCGCGAGGCCCTCAAGGAGCGCGGCCTGCTCCTCGAACGGCTCGCCCCCCACCTGGTCAAACCCGTCCCGTTCCTCTACCCGCTCCAGCACAAGGGCTGGGAGCGGCTGTACGCGGGCTCCGGCGTCGCCCTGTACGACGCGATGTCCGTCTCCTCCGGCCACGGCCGCGGCCTCCCGGTCCACCGCCACCTCAGCCGGCGCGGCGCCCTGCGCGTCGCCCCCTGCCTCAAGAAGGACGCCCTCGTCGGCGCCCTGCAGTACTACGACGCCCAGATGGACGACGCCCGCTTCGTCACCACCCTCGTCCGCACCGCCGCCCACTACGGGGCCAGGGTCGCCAGCCGGGCCCGGGTCGTCGGCTTCCTGCGCGAGGGCGAGCGGGTGGTCGGCGCCCGCGTCCGGGACGTCGAGGCCGGCGGCGAGTACGAGGTCCGGGCCCACCAGATCGTCAACGCGACCGGCGTGTGGACCGACGACACCCAGGCCCTCATCGGCGAGCGCGGCCAGTTCCACGTCCGCGCCTCCAAAGGCATCCACCTCGTCGTGCCCAAGGACCGCATCCACTCCACCACCGGACTCATCCTGCGCACCGAGAAGTCCGTCCTGTTCGTCATCCCCTGGGGCCGGCACTGGATCGTCGGCACCACCGACACCGACTGGGACCTCGACAAGGCCCACCCCGCCGCCTCCAGCGCCGACATCGACTACCTGCTCGAACACGTCAACGGCGTGCTCGCCACCCCGCTCACCCGCGACGACGTCCAGGGCGTCTACGCGGGCCTGCGCCCCCTGCTCGCCGGCGAGTCCGACGCCACCAGCAAGCTCTCCCGCGAACACACCGTCGCCCACCCCGTGCCCGGCCTGGTCGTCGTCGCCGGCGGCAAGTACACGACCTACCGCGTCATGGCGAAGGACGCCGTCGACGAGGCCGTCCACGGACTCGACAAACGCGTCGCCGCCTGCGTCACCGAGGACACCCCGCTCCTCGGCGCCGAGGGCTACAAGGCGCTGTGGAACGCGCGCGCCGGCATCGCCGCCCGCACCGGCCTCCACGTCGCCCGAGTCGAACATCTCCTCAACCGCTACGGCTCCCTGACGGAGGAGATCCTCGACCTCGTCGCCGCCGAACCCGCCCTCGGCGCGCCCCTCCCGGCCGCCGAGGACTACCTGAAGGCCGAGATCGTCCACGCCGCCTCCCACGAGGGCGCCCGCCACCTCGACGACGTCCTCACCCGGCGCACCCGCATCTCCATCGAGACCTTCGACCGGGGCACCCGCAGCGCCCGCGAGTGCGCCGAACTCATGGCGCCGGTGCTCGGCTGGGACTCCCGCCAGATCGACAAGGAGGTCGAGCACTACGAGAAGCGGGTCGAGGCCGAACGCGAATCGCAGCGCCAGCCCGACGACCTGACGGCCGACGCGGCCCGCCTCGGAGCACCGGACATCGTGCCGATCTAGGACCTCGCAGGCGTCCTGGGCGTGTCCCGGCGTTCTCGCACTTCGGACCCGGGGGAGGCAGCGGTCGCGGAGTGAGGGACAATGAGCTCTCTTCCAGGGCGGGTTGCCGCAGAACGCGGGAGCTCCGGACGCGGGCGAGAAACAGGGATCGCAGAGGGGACGCATGTCGGAGGCGGAGCAGTCGCGGAACACGGGGCAGGCCCCCCGGCGGAACGCCGCCGCGGGCGCCGCCACCGACGCCGACCGGGACGGGATCCCGGCCGCGCGCACGGCGGAACAGGACGAGGCGACGGCCGAGGGCAAGGACGCGAAGCCGGCGGCGCCGAAGGGCGCGCGCACGGCGGACGCGCCGGAGGCCACGGAGTCGCAGGACGGGCGCGCGGCCGACGCGCCCGGCGCCGAGCCGGCGCGGCCCGCGGTCGGGCTGACCAAGGGTGCCGGTGGGAGCGGTCCGACGGACGGCGCCGCGGCGCGGCCCGCGGTCGGGCTGGCCAAGAGTGCCGGCGGGAGCGGTTCGACGGACGGCGCCGCTCCGGCGGCCGGGTTCGGGGCCGACGCGACCGGAACCGGTGGGCGGGGCCGGAAGGCTGACGCGGCGTCCGCCGGAGGGCGGCTGCTCGCGGGGCGGTACCGGCTCGGCGCGGTCCTCGGCCGCGGCGGCATGGGCACGGTGTGGCGCGCGGTCGACGAGACGCTCGGCCGGACCGTCGCCGTCAAGGAGCTCCGCTTCCCCAACAGCATCGACGACGACGAGAAGCGACGCCTCATCACCCGGACCCTGCGCGAGGCCAAGGCCATCGCCCGGATCCGCAACAACGGCGCCGTGACCGTCTACGACGTCGTCGACGAGGACGACCGCCCGTGGATCGTCATGGAGCTCATCGAGGGCAAGTCCCTCGCCGACGCGATCCGCGAGGACGGCACGCTCACCCCGCGCCGCGCCGCCGAGGTCGGCCTCGCCATCCTCGACGTGCTGCGCTCCGCGCACCGCGAGGGCATCCTGCACCGCGACGTGAAGCCGTCGAACGTGCTGATCGGTGAGGACGGCCGGGCCGTCCTCACCGACTTCGGCATCGCCCAGGTCGAGGGCGACCCCTCGATCACCTCCACCGGCATGCTCGTCGGCGCCCCCTCGTACATCTCGCCCGAGCGCGCCCGCGGCCACAAGCCCGGTCCCGCCGCCGACCTCTGGTCGCTCGGCGGTCTGCTCTACGCGGCCGTGGAGGGCAGCCCGCCGTACGACAAGGGCTCCGCCATCGCCACGCTCACCGCCGTGATGACCGAGCCCGTCGACCCGCCGAAGAACGCGGGCCCGGAGCTGGAGAAGGTCATCTACGGCCTGCTCGCCAAGGACCCGGCCGAGCGGCTCGACGACGCCGGCGCCCGGGCGCTGCTGCGCGCCGTGCTCGACGCGCCCGAGGCGCCCCCGGAGCCGGGCCCGGAGGCGACCAGGGTCGTACCGCTGCCGCCGCTCCCGCCGCTGCCCGAGCGCCCGGCCTCGGCCCCGGCCGTGCCCGGCCGCGACAAGCCGGCCCGCGAGAAGGCCGGCGAGGCGACGGCCGAGCGGCTGCGCGGCGCGCTGAAGTCGGTACGGAACGCGGCCGCCGGCGCGACCGCGCCCGCCCGCCCGGCCGGCCCCGGCACCCCGGGCCGGCCCGCGTCCGCGCCCGCCAAGGCGTCGCTCACCGACGTCGTACCGCGCCGCACCCTGGTGATCATCGCCGCGGTCGTCCTCCTGGCGCTGCTCGGCACGATCCTGTACGTCGCCCTCGGCGGCGGCCAGGACGACACCGACCAGGGCAAGGGCGCCACGGCCGGCGGCACCACCGCCTCCGCGGGCGCCGCGTCCGGCGGCGGGAACACCGGCACCTCGCCGAGCGGCCCGACCCAGCAGGGCGGCGGCGCCAAGCCGGCCGCCAGCAGCGGCGGCCAGAGCGGCAGCACGCCCGGCGGGACACCGGGCGGCGGCGACCAGGGCGGCGGCAACGGCAGCGGCAACGGCAACGGCGGCGGTGCGGCGCTGCCCGCCGGGTACGTCATGGTGACCAACGACCGCTTCCACTTCTCGATGGCGATGCCCGCCTCCTTCCGGCTCACCGCCATAGCGGGCCAGAACTCCGGCGGCATCTTCAACGCCGCCGCCGGCGCCTTCCCGCGCGTCCAGGTCGACTTCAACGACAGCCCCAAGGACGACGCGGCCGCCGCCTGGCGCGCCGCCCTGGCCGCGGTCGCCGCCACCAGCAACGGCTACCGGCACATCGGCATACACCCGGTCTCGTACAAGGGCTATCCGACCGTCGCCGACTGGGAGTTCGAGCGCAACCAGGCAGGCCAGCGCGTCCACGTGCTCAACCGCGGCTTCAAGGTCGACGGCGAGCGCGGCTACTCGATCATGATCAGCTGCCGCGCCGACCAGTGGGACGCGGCGGAGTGCAAGACGCTGCGGCAGACGGCGTTCGCCACGTTCAGCCCCAAGGACTGACCGGCGGACGTATCGTGAGAAGCCCCGTCCCGAGACCGTGAGGGCGGGGCACGGGGGACGGCAGGCGCGTGGGGAGGCGTCGTGGACGACTACGCGGGAAGGGTGCTCGCGGACCGCTACCGCCTGCCCCTGCCGCCGCCCGACGCCTACGAACTCGTCGAGACGCGCGCCTTCGACACCTACAGCGGCCAGGAAGTGCGGATCCGTCAGGTGCCGCTGCCCGAGGTCGTCGACGCCGAACTCCTCGACGGCCGGCCCTACGCGGACCCCGGCCGGGCCACCCGAAGACCGGCCGACCCGGCCGTCCGCCGCGCCGTCGAGGCCGCGCAGGCCGCCGCCCGCATCCCCGACCACCCGCGCCTCGACCAGGTCTTCGACGTGTTCGCCGAGGCCGGCTCGCTGTGGATCGTCAGCGAGTCCGTCCCCGCCGTCCCGCTCTCCGAACTTCTCGCCGAGGGCCCGCTCAGCCCCTACCGCGCCGCCGAGATCGGCGCCGACCTCCTCACCGCGCTGCGCGCCCTGCACGCCCACGGCTGGACCCACCGCAACGTCACCGCCCGCACCGTCCTCGTCTGCGACGACGGCCGCGTCGTCCTGACCGGCCTCGCCGCCGGCGCGGCCGAGGAGGCGCTGTGCGGCTACGCGCCGGTGCCGCCGGAGGACGAGTTCGGACCCGACCCGTACGAGTCGGAGGCGTACGGATCGGAGGCGTACGGATCGGAGGCGTACGGATCGGAGGCGTACGGATCGGACGGGTACGGGGCAGAGGGGTACGAGCCGGAGGGGTACGAGGAGACGTACGCGGAGCAGGACGAGCCCGGCGACGGGGTGTACGAGGCCGACGCGTACGAGCTGGAGGCCGGCGCGCTCGGTGAGGCGTACGGCCCGCACGGCGCCCCGTACGGCACCTCGGTCGTGCCCCCGCGTGGCGAGCCGGACCCGCCCGAGGCCCCCGACCGCACCGGCTACGGGCCCCACGGCGGCACCCCCTACGGCGACGCCGGACGCGCGGGCGGCAGGCCCGAGTTGCCGGCCGCGTCCGG
The DNA here is from genome assembly GCF_053601115.1 of Streptomyces sp. NPDC004788. Classification (NCBI taxonomy): domain Bacteria; kingdom Bacillati; phylum Actinomycetota; class Actinomycetes; order Kitasatosporales; family Streptomycetaceae; genus Streptomyces; species Streptomyces sp. NPDC004788. Next base: position 8,475 of record NZ_JBSGBF010000003.1, on the reverse strand, counting down.
AGTGCCCGCGGCCGGGGTCCCGGCCGGCGCGGACGTCCGGGCGGCCAGGGCCGGGGCGATCGCGGCCTACCGGGCGGGGGCCCGGGCCGCGGCGAGCATCGGGGACACCGGTGCGCTGCCGGTCCAGCGCCCGGCACCGCAGGGTCCGCCCGCGCCTCCCGGGCCGCCGGTCCCGCCCGAGCCGCAGTGGTGGGCGCGGACGGGCGACGACGACGATGATGACGACGACGACCACGTCGACGACCACGTCGACGGCGGGACCGACGTCGAGACCGACGGCGAGGACGGGCCGCCCCCGCCGCCCCGCGCGTACCTCGCCGGGAGCTGGAGCGACGGGCCGCACGCCTCACGCGACGGCGGGCGCAACGTTCCTGCGGGCGGCGGCGGTCCCGCGCTGCCCGCGCTGCCGGCCGGGTACACGGCGGCCACCCCCGCCCCGCGCCCCGCGTCCGAGCCCGTCACCGGCTCCACCGCGGGCTCCGGCGCGCCGTCCGGGACGACGCCCGGGGCGTCCGGCGCGGCGCCTGGCGCGGAGCCGTATCGCGGCCCGGTGACGCGGCTCGCCGCCGAGCGGGCCCGGCAGACCCGGATGGCGGTCGTCGGCGCGGTCACCGAGCGCTGGGCGCCCGAGCAGGCGGGCCCGGTGCACGAGCACTGGCGGCTCGCCCCGCCCATCGGCCCCGCCACCGACCTGTGGGCGCTGGGCGCGCTGCTCTACCGGGCCGTCCAGGGCCACGCCCCGTACCCGGAGGACAGCACCGCCGAACTGGTCCAGCTGGTCTGCGCCGAACCGCCCGCGTTCGCCGAGGAGTCCGGCCCGCTGCGGCCCGTCGTCGAGTCGCTGCTGCGCCAGGACCCGACCGAGCGCCCCGACGTGGAGGAGCTGAGCGGCTGGCTGCGCTCCCTCGTACGGTCGGCGCCCGAACCGGACGCCGGCCTCGGCGTCGTACCGCTGCCGTCCCCCGACGCCGCCCGGCTGCCCATCGTGCGCCGCCGCGGCGAGCTGGTGCGGCGGCGGCGCCGGGGTGCCGCCGCGAACGGGCGGCACCGGCACGCGAAGGGCCGCGCCGCGCGCGAGGACCTGCACCAGGACGCCTCCCTGCACGACCTGATGCACGACACGCGCCAGGAGCGCGCGTACGAACCGGCGCACGACGAGATCCCGCAGCGCGCCCCGCGGGCCCCCCGTGCTCCCGGGCGCCCCGCGGGCTCCCCGCGCGCCCTCGGCCGCACGCTGCTGCTCCTGGTCCTGCTGCTGCTCGGCGGGGCGGTCGCGTACGCCGTGCTGTTCATGCCCGAGGAGGGCGAGAAGGGCGAGAAGAACGGGCCGTCGGCACAGAAGCCCCCGGCCTCGGCCGCGCCGTCCTCCGGCGCCCCGTCCTCCGCCCCGGCCACCCGCCCGCCCGCGTCCTCCCGGCCCCCGGCCGCCACCACCCCGCCCGCCGCCGACCCCTCGGCGCCCGCGCTCGCCTCCGGTTACGTCCTGCGCAAGGACCCCGAGGGCTTCCAGGTCGGCGTACCGAGCGGCTGGCGGCGCAGCCCGATCAACGACGCCGGGCAAGTGCGTTTCACCGGCGGTGACTTCACCCTCGTCGTCGTCCCCGGCCGGGACTCGGTTCAGGCCAACGGCGACGACCCGCTGCGCTACCAGAGCACCAAGGAGCGCGAACTCACTCCGTGGCGCGAATCCTCCTGGTCGAGCGCTTCCGGCCTGCGCCGTGTGGACATCGGGCAGCGCGCCACGGCCGAGGGCCAGTTCACCTGGCAGGACAGCACCGGGCGCGAGGTCTTCGTGCGCAACCTGGCGCTGATCGACCGCGGCCGCTACCACGTGGTCCAGGTCATCGGCCCGGAGGGCGAGCGGGACAAGGTCTCCGAGATCTACGAGCAGGCGGTGAAGGCGTACCGCGCCACCCGTTGAGCGACGCTCCAACGGCGTACAAATGAGCCGTGAACGGCACGTGCCGGACTGGCTGAAACTCGCCCCCGGTCACAGTGTTGTTCCTTAACCAGCCCCGAGGTTCCGCGCACTGCCCTTCCCTCCGTACCCTTGCTTCCGAAGCAAACAGGCGGGGGCACGTGGAACAGTCTGAGAGCACCGGAACCGGACTTCTGCTGGCCGGGCGTTACCGGTTGGGCGAGTCCATCGGGCGCGGCGGCATGGGCAAGGTCTGGCGCGCGCACGACGAGGTGCTGCACCGTGTGGTGGCCGTCAAGGAGTTGACGGCGGGCCGGTTCGTGGCCGAGGCCGACCGGCTGGTCCTGCACGCCCGGACGCAGAAGGAGGCCCGGGCGGCGGCCCGGATCACCCACCCGGGCGTGGTCACCGTGCACGACGTCCTGGAGCACGACGACCGCCCGTGGATCGTGATGCAGTACGTGGACGGGCCCTCGCTCGCGGACGCCGCCAAGGAGGCCGGCACGATCGCGCCGCGCGAGGCGGCCCGGATCGGCCTGCACGTCCTCGGCGCCCTGCGCGCCGCGCACGCGGCCGGCGTGCTGCACCGGGACGTGAAGCCCGGCAACGTGCTGCTCGCCCGCGACGGCCGGGTCCTCATCACCGACTTCGGCATCGCCGCGATCGAGGGCGACAGCTCCATCACCCGTACCGGCGAACTCGTCGGCTCCATCGACTATCTGGCGCCCGAGCGGGTGCGCGGCGGCGACCCGGGCCCGGCCTCCGACCTCTGGTCGCTGGGCGCGACGCTCTACACGGCGGTGGAGGGCACCTCGCCGTTCCGCCGCAGCTCGCCGATCAGCACCATGCAGGCGGTGGTGACCGAGGAGCCGCCGTATCCGGAGCAGGCCGGTCCGCTCGCCCCGGTCATCGTCGCGCTGCTGCGCAAGGACCCGGACCAGCGCCCGCGCGCGGACGAGGCCGAGCGGATGCTCCTCGAAGCCATGGAGGGGCGCGAGCCGCAGGCCGCGCAGGCGTACGTGCCGACGCGGCCGGTACCGGCGGAGGAACTGGCCGCCGCGGCCCCGTCCGTGACGACTCCGCTGCCCGTCCCGCACGACGAGCCCCGCCCCGCCGCCGTGCCGGCCCCGGCCCCCGCACCGACGCCGACGGGAGCCACCGTCGCCTCCGGCGTGCCCGCCTCCGCCTCCGCCTCCGCCTCCGCCGCCCCGCGCCGCGGCCGCTGGCGCGTCGCGCTGCTCGCCGCCGCGGTCGCGGGCCTGCTCGCCGGCGGCGCGGTCTTCGCCGCCATGACCCATCTGGGCGGTCTCGGCGGCGGCAAGGGCGGCGACCGGAACGGCAAGACCACCGACCCCACCGCCGGCACGAGCTCGGGCGCGAGCTCCGGCGGGACCTCCGGCGCGGAGAGGAACAAGGGCGCCATCCCGGTCGGCTGGCACCGTGTCGACGACCCGGAGGGCGTCAGCCTGCTCGTCCCCGACGGCTGGAAGCGCCAGAAGGACGGCGACTCGATCGACTACACGCCGGACAACGGCCGCCACCGGATCCGGATCAGCATCGACAAGTCCCCGGACTTCGAGAACCCGTACGTGCACATGCTCGACGTCGAGAAGAGCCTGCAGAAGCGGCTGCCCGCCTACCAGCGGGTGATGCTGAACCAGAACACCTTCCGCGACCAGGTCCAGTCCTGCGTGTGGGAGTTCACCTGGCACGAGCGGAAGACCTTCCCCGGACCGCGCCACGCGATCGACCAGGTGTACTACGAGGACGACGGCACGGAGTACGCCGTCTACATGTCCTCGCCGGAGGAGGACTGGGCCCGTACGAGGGAACAGTTCGACATCGTGAAGAAGTACTGGCGGACTCCCGCAGACGCCGTGAGCCCTTGATAAGCCCCTGATCAGGGCTTATGTGCCAGCGATCGCTGGCACGATGTGCGGGGTGGGTGAAAAGACGTTACCGCCGGGTACCCAAAGCCCGGAATGCGGCCTACCCTCACCCTCATGACGGACTCGCAGCCTCTCCCCGGCACGGACCGGCCCACCACGGCGACGGCCGCCGCGGCCTCGATCGCCCCCGGCGGCACCAACCCCGTCGCGCCCGCGCCGGCCGGCGCCCGTACCGCCGCCGACGTGGTCACGCCCGAGCTGGTCGCCCGGCTCACCCGCGGGGTCGCGGGCTCCGGCCGTACCGCCAACCACACCCCCTTCACCGGGGAGAAGCTGGCGGACCTGCCCGAGTCCACGCCCGAGGACGTCGCCGACGCCTACGCGCGCGCCCGCGCCGCCCAGCGCGCCTGGGCCGCGACCCCCGTCCGGGCCCGCGCCGCCGTGCTGCTGCGCTTCCACGACCTGATCCTGCGGCGCCAGTCCGAGGTCCTCGACCTCATCCAGCTGGAGACCGGCAAGGCGCGCCTGCACGCCCACGAGGAGATCCAGGCCGTCGCCGTCGCCGCGCGCCACTACGGCCGCAAGGCCCCCGCCTATCTCCGCCCCAAGCACCACACCGGTGTCGTGCCGACCCTCACCAAGGTCACCGAGCTGCGCCAGCCGCGCGGGGTCGTCGGCCAGATCGCGCCGTGGAACTACCCCCTGGAGCTGTCGGTCGGCGACGCCCTGCCCGCCTTCGTCGCCGGCAACGCCGTCGTCATGAAGCCGGACACCGAGACCGCGCTGACCGCCCTGTGGGCCCGCGACCTGCTCATCGAGGCCGGGCTGCCCGCCGAGGTCTTCCAGGTCGTCCTCGGCGAGGGCCCGGTCGTCGGCCCCGAGGTCGTCCGGCACGCCGACTACGTCTCCTTCACCGGCTCCACCCGCACCGGACGCGAGGTCGCCCAGGGCGCCGCCGCCCGGCTCGTCGGCGTCAGCCTCGAACTCGGCGGCAAGAACGCGATGATCGTCCTCAAGGACGCCGACGTCGAGAAGGCCGCCGCCGGCGCCGTCCGCGCCTGCTTCTCCTCCGCCGGCCAGCTGTGCATCTCCATCGAGCGGCTGTACGTGCACGAGTCCGTCGCCGACGACTTCGTGGCCCGCTTCGCCGCCCGCACGAAGGCCATGCGGCTCGGCACCTCCCTCGCGTACGGCGCCGACATGGGCTCCCTCGTCGGCGAGCGCCAGCTGACCACCGTCACCCGGCACGTCGAGGAGGCCGTCGCCAAGGGCGCCAAGCTGGTCGCGGGCGGCGTCGCCCGGCCCGACATCGGCCCGTACTTCTTCGAGCCGACCATCCTCGACGGCGTCGAGGCCCCGATGGCCGTCTGCGCCGAGGAGACCTTCGGCCCGGTCGTCTCTATCTACCGCTTCACCGACGAGGACGAGGTCGTCGAGCTGGCCAACGCCACCCCGTACGGCCTGAACTCCTCCGTCTGGACCACCGACGCGCGCCGCGGCCACGCCGTCGCCGCCCGGCTGCGCACCGGCACCGTCAACATCAACGAGGGGTACGCGCCCGCGTACGGCAGCGTCCAGTCCCCGATGGGCGGCATGAAGGACTCCGGCCTCGGCCGGCGCCACGGCTCCGAGGGCATCCTCAAGTACACCGAGGCGCAGACCGTCGCCCAGCAGCGGCTGATCCCGCTCGCGCCCTCCTTCGGGATGGACGACGAGAAGTACGCGGCCTTCATGAGCACCTCCCTGAAGGTGATGAAGGCCCTGCGCCTGCGCTGACCGCCGTTCGCCGGCCCCCGTTCCCGGACCCTGTTCGCCCCTTTTCGCACGAGGAGAGCCATGACCGCGGTACCCCCTGCCCAGAATCAGGACGACTCCGAGGCGTACGACTACGACGTCATCGTCGTCGGCTCCGGCTTCGGCGGCTCGGTCACGGCCCTCCGGCTGACCGAGAAGGGCTACCGGGTCGGCGTCCTGGAGGCCGGCCGCCGTTTCGCGCGCGCCGAGCTGCCGAAGAACTCCTGGGACCTGAAGAACTTCCTGTGGGCCCCGGCGCTCGGCCTGTACGGCATCCAGCGCATCCACCTGCTCGGCAACGTCATGGTGCTCGCCGGCGCGGGCGTCGGCGGCGGCTCGCTCAACTACGCCAACACGCTGTACGAGCCGCTCGCGCCGTTCTTCGACGACCCGCAGTGGAAGGGCATCACCGACTGGCGCTCCGAGCTCGCGCCGTACTACGACCAGGCCAAGCGGATGCTGGGCGTCCGGCTCAACCCGACGATGACCCCGTCGGACGTGCACCTGAAGGCGGCCGCCCAGAAGATGGGCATCGGCGACACCTTCCACATGGCGCCGGTCGGCGTGTTCTTCGGCGACGGCAAGGACGCCGTCGGCGAGGACGGGGCCGGTACGGGCAAGGTGAAGCCCGGCACCGAGGTGGCCGACCCGTTCTTCGGCGGCGCGGGCCCCTCGCGCAAGGCGTGCGTCGAGTGCGGCGAGTGCATGACCGGCTGCCGGCACGGCGCCAAGAACACCCTCAACGAGAACTACCTCTACCTCGCCGAGAAGGCGGGCGCGGTGGTCCACCCGATGACCTCGGTCGTCGCCGTCACCGAGGACTCCCGGGGCGGCTACGCGGTCCGGACCCTCCCGACCGACAACCGCAAGAAGGGCGCGGGCCGCACCTTCACCGCCCCCAAGGTCGTGATCGCCGCCGGCACCTACGGCACCCAGACCCTGCTGCACCGGATGAAGGACACCGGCCTGCTGCCGCACATCTCCGGCCGCCTCGGCGAGCTGACCCGCACCAACTCCGAGGGCCTCGTCGGCGCCCAGACCACCGACCGCCGCTACCGGAAGCGGCACGGCAAGCCCAAGGCCGACTTCACCCGCGGCGTCGCCATCACCTCGTCCGTCCACCCGAACGAGAACACCCACATCGAGCCGGTCCGCTACGGCAAGAGCTCCAACTCGATGGGCAGCCTCACCGTCCTCCAGGTGCCCTACGGCGCCCACCGGGTCCGCAACTGGCTGCTCAACCTGGTCAGGCACCCGGCGCTCGCCGTCCGCTCGCTGTCCAACTGGCACTGGTCGGAGCGCACCATCATCGGCCTGGTCATGCAGTCCCTGGACAACTCGCTGACCACCTACCGCAAGCCCGGCGGCCTCGGAAAGGGCCTGCTCACCGCCCGCCAGGGCCACGGCGCGCCCAACCCGACCCAGATCCGCGAGGCCACGCAGGCCGCCACGCTGCTCGCCGAGGAGATCAACGGCTTCGCCGGCTCCAACGTCGGCGAGCTCATGGGTACCCCGCTCACCGCGCACTTCCTGGGCGGCTGCCCGATCGGCGCGGACGCGGAGTCCGGCGTCATCGACCCGTACCACCGGCTCTACGGCCACCCGGGCATCTCCGTCGTCGACGGCGCGGCGGTCTCCGCCAACCTGGGCGTCAACCCGTCGCTGACGATCACGGCGCAGGCGGAGCGGGCCATGTCCTTCTGGCCCAACAAGGGCGAGGAGGACCCGCGGCCGCGTCAGGGCGAGGCGTACGTCCGGCTCGCCGCCGTCGAGCCCAAGTCGCCGGCCGTCCCGGCCGAGGCCTTCGGCGCGCTGCGGCTGCCGTTCCTGGGCATCCCGACGGTCCCGCAGAAGAAGGCGTGAGCCACCTCCGGGACGGATTCCGGAAAACAGAAGAGGCGCTGCACCCCCCTCCGAGTGCAGCGCCTCTCCAGTTTCTGGGTGGTGCTGCATAGGAGACCCGTGACCTGGGGGATTGGTTGTAGCCCTCTCACGCAATCTTTATGTGACGCGCGTCACGTCGTGGGGAGCGCGGTGTCCGGGCGCATCGCAAGGGCCCCGCGGCGCGATTCCGGTCGCGGCGCGGGGCCCTGCTGCGGGCGCCGGGGGAGGCGGGCGCCACGCGGGGTGGGGAGGAGGGATCGGGGGTGTGGGGGAGCGGGGACGCGGGGATGTCGGATCGTTCGGCCGGTTGCGGTCGGCCCCGGGCGTCCCCGGGACCGACCGCCCTTTCTGGGTGACCGGGCTGCTGTCCCCTGCCGTCCGGTCACGCGCGCTGGAGCGAGGTCCCACGACGTACCGAGGTACGCCACACGCCCCAGCGAAGCCACGCGTGGTCTTCATCGGGCCCGCCCCTGGCTGGCACGGACACCACGACCAACGAACCGGCGCCGGGCCCGGTCACGCGCCGTACGGGTGAGACGGCGACCGAACTCGGGTGCGGGACGGCACTCACACGCGGTGCGGGTCAGACGCGGCCGCGGCACAGCTCCAGCATCGTCATCGCGAGCGCCGTGCCCGGCTTGCCGAGGGCGTCCCGGTAGTGGCCGAGGACCTCCATCTCGCGGGCCAGGTTCACCCGGCGGCCGCCGGAGGAGATCCGCGCCTCCTGGATGACGGCCGAGACGGCCATCCGCTCCTGGATCAGTCCGATGATCCGGTCGTCGAGCGCGTCGATCCGCTCGCGGGCGTCGCCGATCAGGGCCGCGGCCTCGTCGGTGCGGGCGCCGGTCTGCTCGGCGACGGTCTTGCCGGCGGTCTTCGTGGCGGTGCTGGTGCTCATGGGTGGGGCTCCTCGTGGTTCTCGGGGATGCCCCGGATGACGGCGGGGACGGCGCCCTGCTTCGCCCAGGTCGCGGTGGCCTTGGCGGTGAC